>WLDZ01000042.1 GCA_009704515.1 Actinomycetota bacterium | reverse complement strand
TACGACAGAGAGGTCATGTGCGATAAAGAGATATGACAAACCAAAGTCATCGCGCAAATCATCAAGTAAGTTAATGACCTGGGCCTGAATTGAAACATCAAGTGCTGATACTGGTTCATCACAGACAATAAATTTTGGCTTCAGCGCAAGTGCTCGCGCAATACCAATACGTTGACGCTGTCCGCCAGAGAATTCGTGGGGATAGCGGTTGTAATGCTCTGGATTAAGTCCCACGCGCTCCATTAGCTCTTGTACTGCGCGTTTGACTCCACCATCTGGAGTTATCTTTTGAATCTCGTATGAGGCAGAGATAATCGAACCAATTGTCTGGCGCGGATTGAGCGATGAGTAAGGATCTTGAAAAATCATCTGCATCTTTGTGCGCAGCGGTTTCATCTTCGCTGGTGAGTATTTTGAAATATCCTCACCTTCAAAAGTGATTGATCCTGATGTTGGTTCGTAGAGCTTAAGAATTGTGCGCCCGGCAGTTGATTTACCGCATCCTGATTCACCGACAAGCCCGAGAGTCTCACCAGCATTGAGCGTGAAGGAGATGCCGTTAACAGCCTTATTCTCACCTTTTACTCTAGAGAAAATTCCTTGTGATTGCAGGGGAAAAAATTTAGTTAAATCCTTTACTTCCAGAATTGGCGAAGTCATTACTGCGCCTTCCTTTCGCTCGTAAAGTCGGCTCCAATAAAGCAACGAGCAAAGTGATCGGTGCCGCGAAGAGTGAGTTCTGGCATTTGAGTTTGGCATTTATCGCCGGTGACCTCTGAGGTGCGAGTACAGCGCGGGGCGAAAGAGCACCCTGCAGGAAGAGCAATCATTGAAGGCGGTTGGCCTGGAATAGCCAGCAAGCGGTCGGTATGTGGTCGATCTAAACGTGGAACTGAATCAAGCAGCCCCTTTGTATATGGCATTGAAGGCTTGGCGTATAGATCGAAGACGTTTGCGCTCTCGACAATACGACCGGCATACATGACGTTGACCTTATCGGCAGCTCCGGCAACAACTCCAAGATCGTGAGTAATCAAGATGATTGCCATTTTGAATTCTTTCTGCAAATCTTTGAGCAATCGTAGAATCTGTGCTTGCACTGTTACATCGAGTGCCGTAGTTGGCTCATCTGCAATAAGAAGTGAAGGATTGTTAACTAGCGCCATCGCGATCATTACGCGTTGGCGCATACCACCAGAGAATTGATGAGGGAAAGAACCAAGACGAGATTCTGGGTCGGGAATTCCAACAAGCCCTAAGAGCTCAATGGCCCGTGCACGGCTTATCTCGATATCTACCTGATTGTGTACTTGGTGGGCCTCAATGATTTGGTCACCGATTGTGTAATAAGGGTGAAGCGATGACATGGGATCCTGAAAGATCATCGCAATATCTTTGCCACGGTATTGACGCAAATCATTGCTATCAATCGCCAATAGATCGACAGGTCCACTCTTTGTCTGCAAAATAGCAGAACCTGAAACTTGGGCAGAGTGCGAGTTGAGTAAGCCCATCATCGCAAGGTTGGTGACAGTTTTACCTGAACCAGATTCTCCAACGATAGCTAGAGTCTCGCCTGCTTCAACGGTAAACGAAACGTTATTAACTGCACGAACATCACCGTCTGGGGTCGGGAAAGAAACTTTGAGATTTTCTACCTTGAGAACGCTCATGCGATTCGTACTCGCGGATCAATATAGGCATACAAAATATCGACGATTAAGTTAATAATCACGACGATTGCAGCAGCAAGTAAGGTTGTGGCGACAATGATTGGTAAGTCGTATTCTCGAACAGCACCTATCGCCAAGCGCCCAAGGCCCGGCAAATTAAAGACTGTCTCAGTCAGAATCGCACCACCAAGCAAGCCAGCAAAATCTAGACCCGCCATAGTTGTAATTGGTGCGAGTGCAGCGCGAAGGGTGTGCTTGCTAAGAATTGTTCCTTCGCTTAAGCCCTTTGCTCGGGCGGTACGAATGTAATCCTCATTAGATGTCTCAATTACGGCACTTCGCACAAAGCGGGTGTAGAGCGCTGCGTAGGCAAAAGCGAGCGTGACCCACGGTAAGAAGAGAATCTGCGCCCATTCGAATGGATCTTCAAAAAATGAGGTGTAGTTGCCGGCAGGGAAGGGGAGAATTCTCCACTTAATAACAACAAATACAAGAAGCATCAAGCCGGTAAGAAATGTTGGAAGTGATGTTCCGATGAGAACAAAGATTGTGCTGGCGCTATCGACAACGCGGCCGCGATAGCGAGCGGCAAGAATGCCAAGTCCTACTCCGACAACAAGCCAGAGGACAAGTGCACCAAGTGCAAGTGAAAGTGTTACAGGAAGAGCTTCTCCGATAAGAGAGGTAACGCAAGAATGCTCTTGGAAAGAGTAACCAAGGCTTGGCGCTGGGCAATCGATAAATGCTGCACCTTCGCCATATGTGCGTCCCAAGAAGAGGCCTTTGATAAAGACCCAATACTGCATTAAGAAAGGTAGGTCATATCCAAGACGTTTGCGATTGGCCTCGATGATTCCGGGATCATTGCAATTCTTTCCGCAAGTAAGTGATGCGGGATCAAATGGTAAGAAAGCAAAAATGACATAAACAGTAAAGCTGACTCCGAGAAGGATGAGTAATGTCACGCCCAAACGTCGAGCAATATATCCAAACATTTACTTACTCCTCTCGTCATTTTTAAATATATGTATTTTGTTAAGTCTAGATGAGCCTGACTGAGAATTATCTCTCAATCAGGCTCATCTAGTTTTACTAACTTTTTATTACTTTTACTGCTTATTACTTGATGTAGATGTCACCAAATGATGGTGCGCCCTGTGGCTCCCAGAAGAAGATTCCTCCGAGGCCTGAGCCCCAGATCTCCTGAGTCTTCGAGAAGATGCCTGGAACAATCCACATCTGATCAACTACATACTGATTGAGCTCGGCCCACATCTTGCCTTGCTTGACACGATCTGGCTCTGCAAGTGCAGCATCAGACTTTGTCTTAAATGCTGCATAGGCTGCATCATCCCAGTTCTGTGACATTGGGAATCCGCCTTCCTTTGTGAAGAGCTCTGGGATAACAGTTGAAGCGTTAGCCCAGTCTGGGGCCCATCCACCTGCAGATAGGTCAGATTGCTTTGTAGCATCAAGAACGATTGAGTAATAAGCACCTGGCTCGATGAAGTTGAACTTCATAACGATGCCAGCGTTCTTCATCATTGAATCGATCCAGATTGCTGCACCCTTCTTATTGGTCTCTGAGTCAGCTGTGTCATAGACAAGACCACGCTTTGGATCTGTTGCACGTGCGTAAACGTCAGGGCAAGTTGTCTTTGCCTTCTCCATTAACGCCTTTGCAACAGCTGCGTTACCAGCTGGCTGGAAGTCTTCAAGGCCAGTGACCTTTGCATAGTCAAGACCCATAAGTGGCTTGATTGCACCATCTGCTGGATCTCCACCGAATGCAGCTCCACCTGAGAGCTGAACTAGTCCTGCTGCATCCTTCGCGAAGTAAACCGCGCGACGAACTTCAAGACATGGAACCTTCTTAACGTTAAATGCTGCATAACGAACATATGGGTCATAAACGTTAAGTGCGCGCTCTGCCCATTCTGCACGTGGTGCACCATTGTCATCGAAGACTGTTGGAAGGTTTGTTGGAAGAATTGCATCAAGTGAGAATGCATTTGGCTCTGAATCGCTCAAGATGAGCTGATCGCGAACTTCTTCAGCAAGACCGAAGCGGACAACGATGCGATCTGGGAAAGCTTGACGGATTGGATCCGAATCCTTTGACCAGTTCTCATTGCGAACGAGAACCATCTCGTCCTTTGCCTTGTACTTCTCAATCTTGTATGGACCAGATGAAACTGGAGCCATGTCGTAAGCATCGCCTGTATCACTTGCCTTAGGAACTGGGCTAAATGAAAGGTATGTCACGGTGTAGTTGAAGTCACCAACTGAGCGCTTCAAGTTAAATGTGATTGTCTTGTTATCTGCAGAACAGGTAACAGCCTTGTCATATGCAGCTGTGTCATTGTTCTCAGTTGCATATGGACCCTTGTAAACAGAAGAACCATCTTCTGCTGAAGGGATATCAAGCATTGAGATTGCATATGTAGGACCATCAGTAATTACATCTGTTGCGAATGTACGTGAAACACCGTACTTAATATCTTCGCAAGTAATTGCTGAACCGTCTTCAAATGTAACGCCGTCACGGAGTGTGAACTCCCATGTCTTGTTATCGTTTGAAGCGCGTCCTGTATCTGTAGCTAGGTCAGGAACAACAGATGATCCTTCAGTTCCAGCTGCGCGAGCATATGCAGTAAGTGTGCGGTGCATATATGAACCAAACCATGCGATGTGCTGGCCTGTGTAGTTACGGTTTGGATCTGCGTGTGTCCATGACTCAGCGTTAGTCAGATAAGTGATTGTTCCACCCTCTGATGAACTTGAACCTGCGCGCACAACAAAACCACCGATGAGTAGAGCTACTACAGCAGCTGCTGCAATGAACTTACCCTTCGATCCTGTTAGCTTGCTCATGTGTTCTCCTTTTGATTGGGTATTGCTATCCCTGCATCATGCATGTATGAAGGGAATTCTTAGTGGTTATCGCTCTTCGGGTCTAGTGCATCTCTAATCGCATCTCCAAGTAAGTTAAAGGAGAGCACGACCAAGATGAGTGAAAGTGATGGGATTAAGAAGTATGTAGGCTCACTGATTACATATTTAATTGAGTCTGAGATGAGTAAGCCCCATGTTGCAGATGGTGGTTGCACACCGATTCCGAGATAAGAAAAGACCGCTTCAGCTGCCAAGAATCCAGGCAGAGCAAGTGAGGTATAAACAATCACGGGAGTCCAAAGATTAGGTAGCAACTCTTTAAAGATGATGCGGGCTTGACTTGCTCCTAGCGCGCGCGATGCCAAGATGAAATCACGCTCACGCAGTGAGAGAACTTGGGAACGCATGATGCGCGAGAAGTAGGGCCAACCGAATATTGCTAATATCAAAATAAGATAGAGCACGCGTGCTGCGTTATCACGCGCAATTCCAGATTTCTCAATGCGATCGATCATCGGTGCACTAAGAGCGATAATCATAAAAAATGATGGAAAAGCGAGTAAGAAATCAGTAAAGCGACCTAAGACTCCATCAACTTTTCCGCGGTAATAACCAGCAATAACGCCAATCATTAATCCGATAAAGACTGTTGTAAATGTTGTAATACCTGCGACCAAGAAAGATGTGCGTGCGCCATACATAAGTCGCGCCAATAAGTCGTAACCGATTCCGGGTTCAACGCCGAGTGGGTGATCCCAACTGATTCCGCCGAACCGACCTATGGTTTCCCCACGTTCTGTGATTGCGCTGCCGTCACGTTCATTGGGATCAACATTGATGAGGATTGCAATCAATGGAGCAAATGCAGCTGCGAAGATAAAGAATAAAGAGGTAGTAAGAGCAGCTAGGCCAACCTTATTTTTCTTAAATCTGCGCCAAGCAAGCTGGCGCGGGCTCCTACTTGTCAGTACCTCTTGGCGCCCGCCAAGCTCGGTTGTAGGAGAGGTCATTTAGCCAACGGTAGACCTCTTATATGGCGATAGCAATTTTTTCTATAGAAAATTCTGTGAAAATCACCCTTGCGCAGAGCTATTTGAGCGCAAAATTAGGTGGGAAGGGTCAATCTCTCCTTGTGACCCAGCTGTGAGGCAGGCAGCCCCTTAAGAACATGAACCTTGGCCAGACCTTCAACCTGCCAATCAGCCTCGCCCGCACGCTTAATCAGGGCGGTCATCTCATCGATACCTAGCAATATCGAATCTGTAGGCAGGTTCAGCAAGACCTTAGCCGCGCTATCGGGGATCCATTTAAAGAACTTGTTGAAGTGGGGAATGACTCTTATCTCGGGGAGCAATCCCAGCCCTGGCGTAGGAGGTTGCTTGCTCATTCGAAAATTAGGCACATGTGAACTCATTACCATCGCACCTGCGCTGCAACCGGCGAGCGAGGAACCGCTCCGCCATCCATCGATGATTGCTTGCCAGACCGGTGTATCAATAAGTGAGCCGGCAAGATGATGGGGATCGCCGCCAGAGAGATAGATAAGTGCGCTATCGCGGATCAGATCTGCATAGTCGAGGTTCATGGCATCTTCGCGGTTGTAGATAGGAAGAAAATGACTGGGCACACCAATGCGCTCGCCTTGGCTTAGCCCTAGATCTCTCCAGAATCGTAGACGTTCTGGACTTTCTTGACCTGCCGCAGTTGGAATCTGAACAAATGCAGCTTGCTTGCCGCGAGCGACACCATCTGCAATGAGAGATTTTTCAAGTTCGAGCATCTCAGGCAAATATTCACCCGAACCAACGAGTGCGAGTGATCCCACTTGAAAAGTCACTGCATCACCCTAACAGGGGCCGTAATTCAATTTTTCGGTTACAACTTTTCGAACCTTCTGCCGCTAGCGCTCGCGCAATCTCAAGGCTTTCAACTTCAATCACCCAGAAGCCAGCGATGATTTCATCGTTATCGTGAAGTGGGCCTTCTGTGACAATCTCTTGGCCATTGCGAAAGTCAAAGACTGCAGATTTGCTTGGTGAGTCAATCCCAACAGCCACCAGCCGCTGACCAGCGTTCTCTAATTTCTCATTGAAGTCGTCAATTGCCTGTCGCTCCTCTTGAGAGTGCGGCAAGCGCTCCACAGAGTCGATGACAGATAACAAGAATTTCATGCCGAAATCATACCTTGTAGGTAATTGAGACTAAAGAAGTCCGATGGCAGTAAGTACTTTGGTGACAAACTCGATGATTGCTCCTTGAATCGAAAATGCAAAATCTGCGATGCTCTGGTTAAAGCCGAAGCCGTATTGGAATGCCAATTCATTGATACCGAAATAGATGAGATAGAGGCCGATGAGGGCCATCAGACCTCCCATGAATTTCTCGAGCGCCCCACCTGCGCCACGAATTTTCTTGATAAGCAGATCTTTTGAAAGGGCGGTAAATATTGCCAAGACAGAGATGGTGGCGACGAAGCCAAGGCCGTAGAAAACATAAGTTAAAAGTGATTCAACAAGTGAAGCGCCAAGCGCAGTTGAAGTAACAGCTAAGAAAGGGCCGATAGTGCAGCTAATTGACCCGAGCGCGAATGTTACGCCATAGAGAATATATGTAATCCAGCTACCGGTAGGTGGAACATTAGGGCTCCAAATCTTCTTGAGAAGTACGGGGCCTTTGAAAATTAAAGCTGTACCAAAGAGCAGAATAACTAGCCCCAAGAGCGAAGTTACGTAAGGGAGATACTTTTGAATCGAAGTTGAAATCGGAAAGATAACGAGTGAAAAAATTGCAAATACTCCGACGATTCCAACACCCATCAAGCCAGAGAATTTGAGAGCTTTAAATATCTGAGTGCGACGACTAGTTAATTTCTGTGCGTCAAGAATTGCTAGCGAAAGATAGGCAGGCAGCATTGCAAAGCCGCAGGGGTTAAATGTTGCGAAAACCCCTGCGACAAATGCAATGGTGAATGCGGTATCTACTGTCATTTCTTGGCGACAAGCGCCTTAACTTTTGATTCTAAAAATTCAGCATCACTTGGCCCGATCTTTGTCGAAATCTTGCCATTCTTATCTACAAAGATAAGAGTAGGTTGGATTACGACACCAAAGCGCTTCCATATGGCTCCAGATGAATCATCGATGTTTGGAAAAGCTGAAGTTCCAGTCTTCTCTACAAAGTCCAAGAGCTCCGGTTGGTTTCCGAGTGCACCAACACCAATAAAGTTGACTCGGCCTTTATATTTCTCCGCGGAAGCAACAATATGTTCTGACTCATTCTGACAGATGGCACACCATGGAGCCCAGAAC
>WLDZ01000041.1 GCA_009704515.1 Actinomycetota bacterium | reverse complement strand
GTTTCGGCTGCGCTAGGAATGCGTGAAGGGCGCGCAAATAATGTGCTGGAAACTCTCGCAGCAGATTCTCGAATTCCCTTCGATCTTGCGCAACTTAAGGCGCTCATTGGTAATCCAATCGATTTCACTGGTGATGCGCATTCACAAGTTTCGCAAGTTTGTGATCGCATTGAAGTAATTACTCGCAAATTTCCAGCAGCTGCAGCGCTTAAGCCGGGCGCTATTCGATGAGTGGATTTGGGGCAACGGGCGCACCTGTTGCGCCAGTTATTGATGGATGGACACATATTCGCACAGGAAAAGTTCGCGATCTTTACAGCAATGGTGACGGAGAGATTCTCCTCGTCGCATCAGATCGCATCTCTGCCTTTGATTGGGTCTTACCCACCGAAATCCCAAATAAAGGCGCAATTTTGACGCAACTATCACTCTTCTGGTTTGAACTTCTAGGTGACATCGTTCCAAATCACATCGTCAGTGATGATGTTCCAGATTCTGTTCTTGATCGCGCCGTGATTGTTCAACCACTTGAGATGTATCAAATTGAATGTGTAGCTAGGGGATATCTCACTGGAAGTGGTTTAGCTGAATACAAATCTAATGGAGCTGTTTGTGGAAATACTCTTCCAGAGGGATTGGTTGATGGCTCAAAGCTCGACCAGGCGATTTTTACTCCAGCTACAAAAGCCGATATAGGCGATCACGACATTAATATAGATTTCGAAAAATCCACACATATTGTGGGCCGCAATACAGCCGAAGATTTAAGGGAGCTTTCTCTTAAGTTATACGAAACAGCGTCCGAATATGCAATTACACGCGGAATCATTCTCGCAGATACAAAATTTGAATTCGGGGCAAATAGTGAAGGTTCAATAGTGTGGGGAGATGAAGCCCTTACTCCAGATTCATCACGCTTCTGGGAACTAAAAAGCTGGTCGCCAGGTAAATCTCAACCATCTTTTGATAAGCAGTATCTGCGGGATTGGTTGACATCTACTGGCTGGGATAAGAAATCTCCGCCACCAGAGTTACCAGATGAAATAATCGAAAAGACGGCAGCTCGCTATGAAGAAGCATTTGAACGCATTACTGGCCAGAAATTTTAAATCAATAACTAAGGGAGAATAAAATGGCGAAGATAGTGGTGGATGTAATGTTGAAGCCAGAAATTCTCGACCCGCAAGGTAAAGCAGTGGCCGCCGCTCTGCCACGTTTGGGATTCACTTTTGCAACTGATGTGCGTCAGGGTAAGCGCTTTGAAATCACCATAGACGGCGAACCAACTGCGGCGCAGTTGGCAGAAGTTGAGACGGCAGCAGAGAAACTTCTTTCTAATCCGGTCATCGAAAACTTTACTGTTCGAGTAGAGAAGTAATAAAGATGAAAATTGGAGTCGTTACTTTCCCTGGCACTCTCGATGATCGTGATGCTGCCCGCGCTGTGCGATATGCCGGCGGAGAAGCGATTGAGCTCTGGCATGATGATGCCGACCTCAAAGGCGTGGATGCAGTAATTCTTCCAGGCGGTTTTTCATATGGTGATTACCTGAGATGTGGGGCAATTTCACGATTTTCACCAGTGATGGAGCCACTTATTGCAGCCGCGCAAGGAGGAATGCCCCTTCTCGGGATTTGTAATGGTTTTCAAGTATTAGCTGAAGCGCATCTTTTACCGGGGGCGCTGACGCGTAATCACGAACTCCATTTTCTCTGCAGAGATCAGAAGCTAACTATTGAGAACACCGATACAGCCTGGACTTCTTCATTTAGCAAAGGGCAAGAAATTTTGATCCCACTAAAAAATGGCGAAGGTGCATACATGTGCGATGACCAGACCCTTGCAATGCTTGAGGGAGAAGGCCGCATTATTGCCCGCTATGTCGGTGAAAACCCAAATGGTTCACGCAATTTGATTGCTGGAATTACAAATGAGCGAGGAAATATTGTTGGCTTAATGCCTCACCCAGAACACGCTATCGATTCTTTGACTGGGCCATCTGCAGATGGAATCGGCTTCTTTACATCGGTATTGAAAACTATGGTGAAGTAAAGATGGCACTTGATACTGTTGCGATTGCCCAAGCCAATCCAGATGCAGTGCAACCCTTTGCTGAGCTGGGGTTAAAGCCAGATGAGTACGCCCGAATAAAAGAGATCCTCGGTCGCAGGCCAACTTCATCAGAGCTGGCGATGTATTCAGTAATGTGGTCAGAGCACTGCTCATATAAATCTTCCAAGATTCATCTCAAGCAATTTGGTGAGAAGGCTGTTAAGTCAGATGCACTTCTTGTTGGCATTGGTGAAAATGCTGGCGTCGTAGATGTTGGTCAAGGTTATGCCGTTACATTTAAAATCGAATCTCATAATCACCCATCTTTCATTGAGCCGTATCAAGGCGCTGCTACCGGAGTCGGTGGAATCGTCCGCGATATTTTGACCATGGGTGCTCGCCCCATTGCAATTATGGATCCACTTCGCTTTGGCCCGGCAGATGCTCCTGATACTCGTCGTGTTTTGCCAGGAGTAATCGCAGGTGTTGGTGGTTATGGAAATTGTCTAGGGCTTCCAAATATTGGCGGTGAAGTTGTTTTTGATCAGAGTTATCTTGGCAATCCACTCGTTAATGCGCTCTGCGTTGGAGTGATGAAACATAGCGATATCAAGCTCGCTAAAGCTGCCGGCGCAGGAAATCTCGTCGTTTTATATGGAGCAAAAACCGGTGGCGATGGCATTGGTGGGGTATCAGTTCTGGCCTCAGAAACCTTCGAATCAAAAGGTCCTGCAAAACGACCAGCAGTACAAGTTGGCGATCCCTTTGTAGAAAAAGTGCTCATCGAATGCTCGTTAGAAATATTTGCAGAAGACCTTGTCGTTGGAATTCAAGATTTAGGCGGAGCAGGACTTTCATGTGCGACATCAGAGCTTGCATCAGGTGGTTCAGGTGGCATGAAAGTGCAGCTAGATAAAGTTCCTTTGCGCGATCCATCTTTATCCCCTGAAGAAATTTTGATGTCAGAATCTCAAGAAAGAATGTGCGCGATTGTTGCACCTGAAAATGTGGCACGCTTCCTCGAAATATGTGCAAAATGGGATGTAACCGCAACTGTGATTGGAGAAGTCACAGATGGAAACCACTTAGAAATTACCTTTAATGGTGAACTCATTGTGGATGTTCCTCCTCGTACTGTTGCTCACGATGGCCCGGTTTATAACCGACCACTCGCAAAGCCTGCTTATATTGATCAAGCAGCTCAACAAGTTATAAATCCTCCGTTACCAGTTAGTGCAGCGGAAATTCGAGAAACAATCCTGACTATTGCATCAACTCCAAACTTGGCTGATAAGTCTTGGGTGACCGATCAATATGATCGCTATGTTCAAGGAAACACTATTCAATCTCAGCCGGATGATTCTGGAATGGTACGCATTGATGAGCAATCACACCTAGGTGTTGCGGTTGCTACCGATGCCAACGCTAATTGGTCTTATCTCAATCCATATGAAGGGGCAAAACTTGCTCTGGCGGAAGCTGCAAGAAATATTGCAACTGCGGGCGCAAAACCATTAGCTGTAACTAATTGCCTCAATTTTGGTTCACCTGAAGATCCTGGAGTGATGTGGCAGTTTGCTGAGACTGTTCGTGGATTAGCAGATGGCGCCTTAGAGATGGGGCTTCCGATAACTGGAGGCAATGTTTCTTTCTATAACCAAACAGGAGATATTGCCATCTTGCCGACACCTGTTATCGGTGTTCTTGGGGTAATTCAAGATGTTCGCACCAGGACTCCAATGTCCTTTAAAGAGGCGGGTTTAGAGCTCCATTTGCTCGGTGCCACAGATGGCAATATGTCTGGCACCGAATGGGCATATCTACACAGTATGCGCGGGGGCATAGCACCAATTGCAGATCTGGCAAAAGAGATGCGATTGATTGACTTACTCTTAGAAGCTCGCCCACTTTTTAGCGCTGCACATGATTTGAGTCAGGGTGGCTTAGCTTCGACACTGATTGAAATGGTTTTGCGCTACAACGTTGGAGCGAAAATTGAGATTGCGAATCCTGGTATAGCGCTTTTAAGTGAAACACCTGGACGAGTTCTTGTTGCTATCAAATCTGGCGATGCAGCTCGGCTACAAACCTTTGCAGCTAAATATAAAATTGAAGTTGAAAAAATCGGCGTCACCGGAGGTTCGACACTAGATATCAATGGCTCTTCAATTGGGCTCGAAGAACTTCAGAAATCTCATACCGAAACCTTCAAGAAATTATTTGGATAAATGGCCCGCGATCCTCACCTTCTAAATCAAGTAAAGGAGACCCTTGCCCTTTTGGCAGAGCGCTATCCTGGCAGGGCCATTGAAGTGCGAGTTCCACCATATGCAGCGATTCAATGTGGTGAAGGACCAAAACACACAAGAGGTACACCTCCAAATGTTATTGAGATGGATGCTGACACATGGCTTGATTTAGCTGATGGAAGACGCACTTGGGATGATGCTTACCAGGCGGGATTAATCAACGCATCAGGTGTACGAGCAGATTTAACAGACCTACTACCGTTACGGAGTTCATGATGAGTCGTAGAGGAGATGGAAATCTCAATCACAACCTACTTGATGCCGATAAAGGTCCACAAGATGCATGCGGAGTCTTTGGCGTTTATGCACCAGATGAGGAAGTTGCCAAGTTAACTTTCTATGGCCTCTACGCACTGCAACATCGTGGACAAGAGTCCGCAGGTATCGCAACATCTGATGGAGAACGCATTGTTATTTTTAAAGATATGGGGCTGGTTTCCCAGGTCTTTACCGAGAGCGATCTGGCATCGCTCAAGGGTGAAATTGCTATTGGCCATTGCCGCTACAGCACAACAGGCTCAAGTACGTGGGTCAATGCCCAGCCAACGTTGCGCCCAACCAAGTACGGGACAATAGCTTTAGGCCATAACGGCAATCTAACCAATACCGCTGAGCTCTTTGATTTAGTTCGTGAGCTTGAACCAGAGCAACCAAAACTGGGTCGCGGAGCTACGACAGATACCGAAATCATGACCGCACTAATCGGATTACAAGATCACGAGACCATTGAAGAGAACATCGTTGCTGTTCTTCCATTATTGCAAGGCGCTTTCTCCTTGGTGATTATGGATGAAACAACTTTATATGCTGCTCGCGACCTCAACGGTGTGCGTCCATTGGTACTAGGAAAGTTAGAGAAAGGTTGGGCGGTAGCTTCAGAGACTGCAGCTCTTGATATTGTAGGAGCCACTTTTGTCCGCGAAATTGAACCTGGAGAATTCATTGCAATTGATGGCGATGGAGTCCGGTCACAGATGTGGGGCACGCCAAATCCCAAAGGATGTATCTTCGAATATGTTTATCTTGCTCGCCCCGATACAACAATTGCAGGTCAAGGTATACATGCAGTCCGCGGCGCAATCGGTCGTCGCTTGGCCGTCGAAGCCCCGGTCAATGCCGATCTTGTTATTCCTGTACCTGAATCTGGAACACCTGCCGCAATTGGTTTCGCTAAAGAGTCAGGTATCGCTTTTGGTTTAGGACTAGTGAAGAACTCATATGTGGGGCGAACATTTATTCAGCCATCGCAGACTATTCGTCAATTGGGTATTCGCTTAAAACTTAACCCGCTTAAAGAAATTATTGAAGGCAAGAGAATTGTTGTTGTAGACGACTCGATTGTTCGTGGCAATACTCAACGAGCGATTGTAAAAATGCTCCGTGAAGCGGGCGCACTCGAGATACATGTGCGTATTTCTTCACCACCTGTGCAGTGGCCATGTTTCTACGGAATTGATTTTGCAACCCGTGCTGAACTCATCGGTGCAGAGATGACAATCGAAGAGATTCGTCAATCAATTGGTGCAGATTCTCTAGGCTTTGTCTCTGAAGCTGGCTTGATTGAGGCAACCAAGGTTCCAGAAGATAAGCTCTGTACAGCTTGTTTTTCAGGTAAATATCCAATTCCTATCCCAGCAGATTTGTCAGAGGGTAAAACTCGCTTAGAAATTACAGAGGTATCGAAGTAATGGCCACATATAAGGATTCAGGCGTCGATATAGATGCTGGGGATCGTGCAGTCGAGTTAATGAAAGCCTCGATTGCAAAAGCATCTCGCCCTGAAGTAATGGGCGGCATTGGTGGATTTGCTGGATTATTTGATGCATCTGCTGTGAAAAACATGAAGCGCCCACTTCTTGCAACTTCAACAGATGGCGTAGGAACCAAGACTGAGATAGCACGCCAGATGGCAATTTATGACACCATCGGTGAAGACTTAGTGGCCATGGTTGTTGATGACTTAGTTGTCTGTGGGGCCGAGCCTTTATTCATGACAGATTACATCGCTGTCGGAAAAGTAATTCCAGAGCGCATCGCAGCAATAGTCGCTGGTATTGCTAGAGGTTGCATGAAAGCAGGCACGGCACTTGTTGGCGGAGAAACAGCAGAGCACCCCGGACTCTTAAAGGAAGATGAATTTGATATCGCCGGCGCTGCAACAGGAGTTGTCGATGCTCATTTGCAGTTAGGTGCAGATCGCGTAAAGAATGGCGATGTAATTATTGCCATGCCAGCCAGCGGCATTCATGCAAATGGATTTTCGCTAGTCCGCCATATTTTGGCTACACAAGAACTAGACATCACTCGCAACTATGATTTTGATAAATCCTTAGGCGAAGTCTTACTTACGCCGACTGAGATATACACTCTTGATTGCCTTGCACTCATAAAAGCTCAACATGAAAACATTCGTACCTTTAGCCACATCACAGGTGGCGGACTGGCTGATAACACAGCCCGAGTGATTCCTGATGGCTTGGTTGCAATCTATGATCGATCCACATGGGCCTTGCCGCAAGAGATGAAATTTTTGGCAGATGTGGCTGGAGTTCCGCGAGCGGATATGGAGCGCACCTGGAACTGTGGAATCGGAATGAGTGCAATCGTCGCTCCAGAGGCGGCAGACCTTATTGTTCGCTCCTTGGCGGCTCGAGGAATGAAGGCCTGGATTGCCGGAACTGTCGAAAAAAGTGATGGCGCCGCCTCACCCCGCTCACTCCTAACCTCTGATTACCAGTAAAGATCGATTCGGACGCTTAAAAAGCGAGTCCTGAGGAGAAACTTTGCCCCCTCTGGGCGGGGGCGATAAACTACCGCTCTGACAGATGCAAAGATGATTAGGAGGTCACGCCCATGGGTCGCGGCCGTGCAAAAGCAAAGCAGACTAAAGTCGCTCGTGATTTGAAGTACAACTCCCAAGAGATGGATATTGATCGTCTCTCTAAGGAACTTCACGGCGAAGCCCCTCTCCAGCAAGATCGCGATGAAGACGATCCCTTTGCTGAGGGCAATTACATTCCACGCGCATAACGCGCGCAGATAAGTCACTCTTTAATGAAGTTCTTAACTCCTTATGTCGCATCCTTGCGAATCTTTGAGCCGCTCTCTGCATTTCCTCCGGCCGATCGATTGCGCTGGGAAAGTATTGATGTGACGACTGATTCTCGTCGCGCAGAACAAGCACTCGCCTTACAGCGATTAATTTCTCCAGAACCACCTGCTCTTCGCCCAGACGGTGCCCACTTTCTAGAGATAGATGGAGTGCGTTATGTCGCACCTTGGGCAACAGCAACACGGTGCGCCAATGCTCTCGAAGATTTTAAAGAATCAATCCCGTCTACTGCTCTTGCATTCTTTCTGCCTCGATCAGTTGAGGAAGTAATTACATCGGGCATGGATACGATTGAAGATCGTATTCCACATATCATTACCGAAACATGGATGGTGCCTCCTCGTTGGTTAGCCCTCTTTGAACCGACAGATAGAACTCGTGGATATATCGATTCAGTTGCCTTTTCATATTCGCGAACAACCGTTGCAAAGGCAATAGCGCGAAGTCAGAATTCACATGCAATCGTTCTCCAATCTTTTGGTGAAGGTGTCGTTGC
>WLDZ01000040.1 GCA_009704515.1 Actinomycetota bacterium | reverse complement strand
GGAACACCTCGAGATTTTGCAAAAGATGGCTTCGCCCCAAAAGATCACGTAGAACTTGGTAAATTGCTAGGGGCTATTGATACCGAACGCGGCGCCAAAGTTGCAGGCTCTCGCTCATACTATTTAACGGGCGCAGGTGCGATGCTTGAGTTTGCACTGGTTAACTATGCAATCCAAAGTGCTCGCAAAAATGGTTTTACCCCAGTTATTCCTCCGGTTCTTGTTAATCCAGCTGCAATGGAAGGAACAGGATTTCTTGGTCAAGCCGCAGAGAATGTCTATCGCATTGAAAGCGACGATGTATATCTAGTAGGTACCTCCGAGGTTCCACTCGCAGCTATGCATATGGATGAAATTCTTAACGGTGATAAATTGCCATTGCGCTATGCCGGATATTCATCATGTTTCCGCCGTGAAGCAGGAACCTACGGAAAAGATACTCGTGGAATCATCCGTGTCCATCAATTCGATAAGGTCGAAATGTTTACCTTCTGCAAACCAGAAGATGCCGCGGCAGAACACCAGCGTTTGTTGCAGTGGGAGAAAGATTTCCTTAATGCAATGGAGATTCCTTATCGTGTTATCGATGTTGCATCTGGCGATCTAGGATCAAGTGCTACACGTAAATTCGATATCGAAGCATGGATTCCAACCCAAGGCGCCTACCGCGAAGTCACAAGCACATCTAATTGCACTGAATTTCAAGCCCGCCGCCTCAATATTCGCTATAAAGATAGCGATGGCACAAAGGCGGTAGCCACACTAAATGGCACACTGGTTGCGATTCCACGAATGATTGTTGCGATTCTTGAAAACCACCAGAACGCAGATGGCACCGTTAATGTTCCGGCTGCTCTGCAACCATTCCTAGGCACTGCAAAGCTCGAATTAGTATGAGTTCAGTGACCGGTCGTCGTCCAAAACTCATCGCAACCGATCTCGATGGAACCATCGTCAATCACGATGGCACAATCTCAGATCGCACTGTTACTACTTTTAAGCGCGCTCGCGATTTGGGTGTTGAAATATTCTTTGTAACCGGCCGTCCACCACGTTGGATGCCTGAAATTAGAGAAGCTTTTGGTTTTGGTAATGCAATTTGTGGTAACGGTGCAATGTTGTATGACTTACTGGGTGATAAAGTTCTAGAGCAATGGCTAATTAGCGTTGATGATCAACTAGAAACTGTTAAGAGATTGCGCCTTGCCATCACGGATGTTTCATTTGCGGTCGAATCGCATAGTTATTTTCATCGCGAGAAGGCATACATTCCTCGCTGGGATGTGGGCTTAGATAATGTTGGTGTCAATAGCATTGAAGAGGTTATCCAAGCCCCAGCACTCAAACTTTTGGCTCGTTGTTCAGCGCAGAATCTCTCATCCGATGTAATGCTCGATATTGCAATTCCTGTCCTTGATGGTTTAGTAACCGTCACCCACTCCAATCCAGATGATTCACTTCTTGAAATTTCTGCAATAAATGTTTCAAAAGGCGCAACGCTGGCAAAGATGGCTGCCCGCCTAGGTATCGATGCAGCTGATTGCGTGACCTTTGGTGATAATCCCAACGACTTCTCAATGCTTGCTTGGTCAGGTCGCTCATATGCAATGGCTTCGGGCCATCCAGATGGAGCCCTCATCGCCAAGAGCGTGGCTGCGCCATGTGAAGAAGATGGCGTCGCCAAAGCGATAGATGCGCTCCTCGATCTACCTGCTTAATTTTTCAAAAACACTCAAACTCGGGTAGCCTCTCCCACGGAGGACTCGCATAGCGGCCGAGTGCACCGGTCTTGAAAACCGGCAGGTGAAAGCCTCGTGGGTTCAAATCCCACGTCCTCCGCGGTAAAGGAAAGATCCCGCCTCACGCCCAAATTTTGGTGCCGTGGGGCGGGTTCTCTTTTTGTGGTTGAGCTCATAACGCATTGAGCTCAGCTGATATGGATACTTTTGCTCAATAAGCGCACACTTACCCCATAAGTGAACCGGCCCCAGCGGGCCGAAAACGTTGAACTAGGGGAGTCGTAATGTCCGGAGTTTTTTCTCCAACGCGCGCCAAGATCAAAGAGCGCACACTCAGAACAGATAAGTGGTGGTTAGAACCGGCGCTTACCTTCGGTGTGCTGATTACCTTTGTTATCTATGCAACTTTTCGAGCATTTGAAAATAAAAATTACTATGTAGATCACCTGATTTCCCCATTCTATTCACCATGTTTATCGCAAGCATGTGAACCGGGTGCGACCCTTTTCGGCTGGACTCCAGTAAGTGCTCAAATCTTTAATTACGCACTCTCTCCTGCGCTAATTATTTTGATTTTCCCACTCGGCTTCCGCATGACTTGTTATTACTATCGCAAGGCCTATTACCGTGCTTTCTGGCTCTCACCTCCTGCATGTGCAGTTGCAGAGCCACACACCAAGTACACCGGCGAAACACGTGCACCACTTATTCTGCAGAATGCGCACCGTTGGTTTTTCTATGCTGGTCTCGTCTTCAACGTCATCCTTACCTACGATGCAATTCTGGCTTTCAAGGGCAAGGATGATCAGTGGGGTGCATTTTCAGTTGGAACTATCGTTCTCTCATTGAGCGCTGCAATGCTGTGGATGTATTCATTGTCATGCCACACATGTCGCCACACAGTTGGTGGTCGCCTCAAGCATTTCTCAAAGCACCCAGTTCGCTACAAGCTATGGTCATGGGTTTCAGTCCTCAACCACTCACACCAAAAATTCGCGTGGTACTCATTAGCGGCGGTTGCCTTTGCTGATATTTATGTTCGCCAAGTCGCCAGCGGTGCCTGGACTAACTTCTACTTCATTTCGTAAAGATAAAGGGATAAAATAAATGCCACAGAATCTTCAGAAACTAAAGTACGACGTAGTTATTATCGGCGCAGGCGGAGCAGGTCTTCGTGCAGCAGTAGAAGCGCGTGAATCAGGCTTGCGTGTAGCGATTATCTGTAAATCGCTATTCGGTAAGGCTCACACTGTTATGGCAGAGGGCGGCGCCGCAGCTTCAATGGGTAACGCCAATAGCAATGACAATTGGATGGTTCACTTCCGCGACACAATGCGTGGCGGAAAGTTCCTTAACCATTACCGCATGGCTGAACTTCACGCGAAGGAATCACCAGATCGCATCTGGGAACTTGAAGTATGGGGCGCGCTCTTTGATCGCACAAAAGAAGGAAAGATTTCACAACGTAACTTCGGTGGACACGAGTACCCACGCCTTGCTCACGTTGGCGATCGCACCGGACTAGAACTTATTCGCACAATGCAACAGAAGATTGTTGCGTTGCAGCAAGCAGATAAGGCCGAGTACGGCGATGCAGAGGCGAACCTCAAGGTCTATGCCGAACTTACTGTCACAGATATTTTGAAAGAGAATGGCAAAGTTGCTGGTGTCTACGGTTACTGGCGCGAAAACGGCGATGAAGTTCTTGTTGAAGCACCAGCAGTTGTAATTGCAACTGGTGGCGTAGGAAAGACTTTCAAGATTACATCGAACTCTTGGGAAGGCACTGGCGATGGCCATGCGCTTGCTCTCAAAGCAGGTGCAAACCTTAAAGATATGGAGTTCTTACAATTCCACCCAACAGGAATGGTCTGGCCACCATCAGTTCGCGGAATCTTGGTAACAGAATCTGTTCGCGGTGAAGGTGGAGTGCTCACCAACAATAAGGGCGAACGGTTTATGTTTAATTACATCCCAGATGTCTTTAAAGATAAGTATGCAACGACTCCTGAAGAAGCTGATCGTTGGTATGAAGATCAAGACAATAACCGCCGTCCGCCAGAGCTATTACCTCGCGATGAAGTTGCGCGTGCAATTAACTCAGAGGTTAAAGCTGGTCGCGGAACCGAACACGGCGGAGTATTTCTCGATGTATCTAAGCGCCTTCCAGCAGAAGTAATTAAGAAGCGCCTTCCATCTATGTGGCACCAGTTCTATGAACTAGCCGGCGTAGATATCACTAAGGAAGCTATGGAAGTTGGCCCAACATGTCACTATGTAATGGGTGGAGTCGAAGTTGATCCAGATACCGCTGCAGCAATCGGAGTTCCCGGACTCTTTGCAGCTGGTGAAGTTGCCGGCGGAATGCACGGCTCTAACCGACTTGGTGGAAACTCACTCTCAGATCTTCTCGTCTTCGGTCGTCGCGCCGGCATGGGTGCCGCCGAATACTTAAAGAGCAACGGATCTAATCCTGTATCTGATGCAACGATTAAGGCAGCAGCCGATCGCATCGAAGCTCCATTTAAGAACCAAGGTGGCGAGAATGCATATTCACTCCACCAGGAGCTGCAAGAAGTTGCACATAACTTAGTCGGAATCATCCGCACTGGCTCTGAGCTTAAAGATGCAATCGCCAAGATTGCACAGATTCGCGATCGCAGCCAGAAAGTAACAGTTGCGGGAGACCGTAAGTTCAATCCTGGTTTCCACTTGGCCTTTGACCTCGACAATATGTTGCTCGTTGCAGAATCAACTGCCAAATCAGCAATCTTGCGCGAGGAATCACGCGGCGGACATACCCGCGATGACTTCCCTGCCATGGATAATAAGTGGCGCCAGGTCAACCACATCGCTAGCTATAACGGCAGCGAAGTAGTTGTAAAGGCACAAGCGCTCGCAGCTATTCCAAAAGAACTCTTTGATCTCTTTGATATCCACGAGTTGGAGAAATACATGACACCAGAAGAAGTTGCGAAAGGCGGTACCAACTAATGGCGCGCAAACTCAATCTCCGAATCTGGCGCGGTGACGCAACAGATGGTGGTCTCAAAGATGTCGTTGTAGATGTCAACGAAGGCGAAGTAGTTCTCGATGTAATTCACCGTGTGCAAGCAACCCAGATGGGTGACCTCGCGGTTCGCTGGAACTGTAAAGCCGGTAAGTGTGGTTCATGTTCGATGGAGATCAACGGTAAGCCACGTCTTGCTTGTATGACTCAGGTGGCCTCATTTGATGAAGATGAAACCATTACTGTGACCCCACTTCGCGCCTTCCCAATCATCAAAGACCTAGTAACCGACGTCTCCTTTAACTACAAGAAGGCGATGGAGATTCCTGCTTATTCACACCCTAAGGACCTTGCTCCTGGTGAAGCCCGCATGGAACAGGTCGATGTCGAGCGTTCGCAAGAGTTCCGTAAATGTATCGAGTGCTTCTTGTGTCAGGATACTTGCCACGTTATTCGTGACCACGAAGAGAACAAGCCATCATTTGCTGGCCCACGTTTCTTTATCCGCATCGCAGAGCTAGATATGCACCCACTGGACACTCTCAAAAACCGTAAGCGCACTGCACAAGAAGAGCATGGCCTCGGAATGTGTAACATTACAAAGTGCTGTACTGAAGTATGTCCAGAGCACATCAAGATCACCGACAACGCAATTATTCCAATGAAGGAACGAGTTGTAGATATTAAGTACGATCCTGCTCGTATGTTTAGCGGATTGTTGCGTCGCGAAAAGAGAAGTTAATGTTGTTGATTCGTTGGGCGGTACTCGCATTTGCAATGTGGGTAGCCACCGTCTTCGTCTCAGGAATTCAAATTGATGGTGGACCATTTACTTATCTGTGGGTGGCGCTACTCTTTGGATTAATTAACGCATTCTTTGGTTCAATTATTAAGGTCCTAACCTTCCCGGTTTCGATTGTGACCTTTGGACTTTTTATATTTGTCATCAACGCTGCGATGCTTTCGCTGACAGACATCTGGTCAGATAAGTTAGAGGTCACTGGTTTCTGGTCTGCGATCTTTGCCTCATTGATAATTTCGTTAATAACTACGGCATTCAGAGCGCTTTCTAAGAAGAGCCGCTCCTGAAAGCAGTTCTGCTGGTTGCAGCGGGAGGAATTCTTGGTTCGCTCTCGCGTTTGAGCCTTGGCCTGATTTTTCCAACGACAGCTCAAGGCAATCTGACTGCAAATATCATTGCCTCAGCCTTGGCTGCATTCTTCTTGGTATTGATGGAGCGCCGTGGAATCACTGAATTGCGCTGGTTTTTGCTACCCGGATTCTGCGGTGGGCTCGGCACATTCTCTGCAATCACATATGAAGTTATCGAGCGCGGCGAAGGTGGACCGCTCTATTTATTCCTCAATGTGATTCTCTGCGTCATTGCGGTAGCAATCATGATTCCATTTGCACGTAAATGGGTACCGTTGCGATGACGCAATATTTAATGGTGGCACTGGGATCAGCGCTAGGAGCTCCTGCCAGATATCTAGTGGATCAATACTTCAAGAAATTTACCGATCATCCTTTGGGAACATTTCTTGTCAATATCTTTGGTTCTTTCCTAATCGGAGTCACATTCGCCCGTACAGATAGATGGCATGATTTTGTCGCTATAGGTTTTGCTGGATCATTTACAACTTGGTCAACTTTTATCCTGGATCTCTATCTTGGATATGAACTCAAGCACTACAAGAAAGTAGCCATCAACCTTCTGGCATCACTCATTGTTGGTCTTTTCGCTGCATGGTGCGGAATCCAAATAGCAGGTTAATTATCCAACAAGCTAATTACCAAGTATGGATTTCATCCATCGTTCGATTTCATCTGGGTGACGTGGAATATTCTCACTCAAGTTCAAGTATCCATTAGCAGTCACAACTATGTCATCTTCAATTCGGATGCCAATACCGCGATATTCAGGGGCAAATAGTTCATCATCAGGCTGGATATAAAGCCCTGGTTCTACAGTAAAGACCATTCCTTCACGCAGCTCGGCATCGAGGTAGTTCTCTTTACGAGCGTGTGCACAATCGTGGACATCCATACCTAAGTGATGGCTTACTCCATGCAAAGTCCATCTGCGATGAAAACCCATCTCGGGCGTCAATGATTCTTCAGCAGTCACAGTGAGAACTCCGAGATCTTCAAGGCCTTTGGCAAGTACTGCTTGGCAAGCCGCATTTACATCTGAGAACTTTGCTCCAGGGCGAATCGCTGCAAAACCAGCAAGTTGAGCCTCATAAACCAACTTATAGAGCACATATTGTTCACGAGTAAATTTGCCAGATATTGGCAGTGTGCGCGTGATATCGGCAGTATAAAAAGAGTCAACTTCGATACCGGCATCGACCAATACGAGATCACCACGGCGGATATCGCCATCATTGCGGATCCAGTGCAATACACAAGCATGCGCCCCAGATCCAACAATTGTGCTGTAGCCAAGATCATTACCTAATGAACGGGCACGGCCATAGAAAGCAGATTCTAAAATGCGCTCACCACGTGGGCGTTCGAGCGCAGCAGGGATTGCAGAGATAACATCACAGAAACCAAGAGCCGTGGCATCAACAGCTTTCTGCAACTCATCAATCTCATAAAGATCTTTAACAAGTCGCTGCTCAGATGTAAAGGTAAGGAATTCTTCTTCTCGTGCATGCTTTGTAACGAGCTCATCGACCTTAGTATCTTCACCACGAATTGTCAGTGACCTAGTGCGACCTTTAAAAATCAAAGGCAAATCTTTTAGATTTCGAGTATCTATTTGATAAGTAGTTTGCGCTTCTTCTAAAGTGAAGCGACGCCCAACCCAAAGTTCGCCATAACGATAATCGCGATAGAAGTCATCAGTCTCACGAGTAGAACGCGGATTGATGTAAAGGTAAGAGGTATGCCCATCTGCAGTTGGTTCCATAACAAGTACAGCATCTGCTGTTGCATCTGCTCCTTGAACTCCGCTGTAATAAGCAAAAGCGCTGTGAGGTCTAAATTGATAATCGGTATCGTTGGAACGCACCTTAAATCCACCGGCCGGAATCACTAAACGAAATCCAGCAAAGGCCTCAGAGAGCACAGATCGTCGGGCGTAGGCATAAGTAACAACTTCTAGCGGTGCTAAATCTGGTAAATCTGAAGGCGCCCAACCCGAGTGCATAAAATTTGAAAAGAGATCCGAAGGCTTCTGGTCGTGCTTACGGTCACCTGATTCATCATCGGCGATATTGGCGCTCATAGGGCTAGATTACGCGGTTTAGGAGAAGAT
>WLDZ01000004.1 GCA_009704515.1 Actinomycetota bacterium | reverse complement strand
GCTAACTCAGATGTCGTCGTGATTACAGCTGGTTTGCCACGCAAGCCAGGTATGAGTCGCATGGATCTCATCGGAGTAAACGCCGGAATCGTCCGTGGCGTCGCCGAAAACATTGCCAAGCACTCACCGAATGCCGTCATCATCGTGGTCTCTAACCCACTTGATGAGATGACAGCTCTTGCACAGATTGCAACTAACTTTCCAAAGAATCGCGTAATGGGTCAGGCAGGAATGCTCGACACAGCACGCTTTACAAATTTTGTCGCTGAAAAACTTGGCGTTGCTGTTTCTTCAGTAAAGACACTAACACTTGGTTCACACGGTGACACCATGGTTCCAGTTCCAAGTCGCTGCACGGTCGATGGTGCCCCGCTTTCAGATAAATTATCGCAAAGTGAAATCGATGAACTTGTAGATCGCACTCGTAACGGTGGAGCAGAAGTTGTTGCGCTTCTCAAGACAGGTTCTGCTTACTATGCGCCATCTGCAGCGGCTGCCCGTATGGCAAAAGCTGTCATCGAAGATTCAGGTGATGTCATGCCTGTTTGTGCATGGGTAGATGGCGAATACGGAATCTCTGGTGTTTATCTTGGTGTTGAAGCTGAGATTGGCAAGAGTGGAATCCGCAAAGTTGTCGAGAGCAAGCTGACTGACTCTGAGGTTGCATCACTGAAAGAGGCAGCTGAGGCTGTCCGCGCAAAACAAGCTGACGTACAAACACTTTAAAAGCTAAGAAATCAGGAGAGAAAATGTCAAAGATCAAAGTTGAGGGAACAGTAGTCGAGCTTGATGGCGATGAAATGACCCGCATCATGTGGCAGTTCATCAAAGATAAGTTGATTCTGCCTTATCTCGATGTGAATCTTGAGTATTACGACCTCGGCATGGAGCACCGCGATGCTACTGATGATCAGGTGACTATTGATTCAGCCAAAGCAATTCAAAAGCATGGCGTAGGCATTAAGTGCGCAACCATCACTCCTGATGAAGCACGCGTTGAAGAATTTGGCCTTAAGAAGATGTGGAAGTCTCCCAATGGAACAATCCGCAATATCTTGGGCGGCGTAATCTTCCGCGAGCCAATTATCATCAGCAATGTTCCACGTTTGGTTCCACACTGGACTAAGCCAGTTGTTATTGGTCGTCACGCATTCGGAGATCAATACCGCGCTACAGATTTCAAGGTTCCAGGTAAGGGAAAGCTCACCATCTCATTCGTCCCTGAAGATGGCTCTGCCCCTACAACGCATGAGGTCTACGACTTCCAATCATCAGGTGTAGCTATGGCTATGTATAACCTCGATGATTCAATCCGTGACTTTGCGCGTGCCTCACTTAACTACGGATTGCTCCGCAAGTTCCCGGTTTATCTCTCAACCAAGAACACCATCCTTAAGGCATATGACGGCCGCTTTAAAGATATTTTCGAAGAGATTTTCCAAGCAGAGTTCAAGGCTCAATTTGAAGCAGCAGGTATTTGGTACGAGCACCGCCTTATCGATGACATGGTTGCCATGTCACTTCGTATGGAAGGTGGATATGTCTGGGCCTGTAAGAACTATGACGGCGATGTTCAATCAGACACTGTCGCACAGGGATATGGCTCATTAGGTCTTATGACTTCAGTACTTATGACACCAGATGGAAAGATTTGCGAATCAGAGGCTGCTCACGGAACAGTGACACGTCACTATCGCGATCACCAAAAAGGTAAAGAGACCTCAACTAACCCAATCGCATCTATCTTCGCTTGGACTCAGGGCTTAGCTCACCGCGCCAAGCTTGATAACAATCCAGAGCTCGCAAAGTTCTGCACAACTCTTGAGCAGGTTTGTATCCAGACAGTTGAGCAGGGAAAGATGACTAAGGATCTCGCTCTCTTAATCTCTAAGGATGCTCCGTATCAAACAACGCAGGAGTTCTTGGCATCGATTGATGAAAACTTACAGAAGGCAATGGCTTAAAGCGCTTGCGCATAAGAAAACCCCGCCGAAGATTCGGCGGGGTTTTCTTATTACTAATTATTTAGTTGATACGTGCACCTGTTGTTGCATCGAAGAGATGAACTGCGTTAGCAACATTGACAACTGTGATTGTGTCGCCAGGCTTAGGTGGATTCTTAGGATCCCAACGAACGATTACTTGAACACCTTCATCAGATGCATTAGCAAACTTCACATTGGAATCTGCAGGCTTTCCGTAAACGAATGCATCTGAGCCAAGCTCTTCAACAACCTCTACGAGAACATGGAATCCCTTAGCTGCTGGTATCCATCCTTCTGGGCGAATACCTACTGTTACAGATGAACCAGCTGATGCAGGAACATCGATATCAAGGTCTCCTAGGTGAGCCTTGCCACCAGAAACTGGAGCTACAAGAAGGTTCATTGCAGGAGAACCGATAAAGCCGGCAACGAATGCGTTAGCTGGCTTCTCGTAAAGTGCACGAGGTGTATCTACCTGCTGCAATAGACCATCTTTAAGAACTGCAACACGATCGCCCATGGTCATCGCTTCGACCTGGTCGTGTGTTACATAAACTGTTGTGATTCCGAGACGACGCTGTAGCGCTGCAATCTGTGTACGTGTTGCAACACGAAGCTTTGCATCAAGGTTTGAGAGAGGCTCATCCATCAAGAAGACCTGTGGTTCGCGAACAATTGCACGACCCATAGCAACGCGCTGACGCTGACCACCTGATAAAGCCTTTGGCTTACGCTCTAGGTATGGCTCAAGGTCGAGCAACTTTGCAGCTTCGCGGACGC
The DNA here is from genome assembly GCA_009704515.1 of Actinomycetota bacterium. The sequence goes on along the minus strand of WLDZ01000004.1, from coordinate 21,862 downwards.
GCTTTTCGCGCTCTGCCTTATCGACTCCAGCAATCTTTAGTGCGAAGCCCATATTTTCTGCAACTGTCATATGTGGATAGAGTGCATATGACTGGAAGACCATCGCGATATCGCGATCTTTTGGAGCGACATTTGTTACATCGCGATCGCCGATGAGGATACGTCCACCATCGATCTCTTCAAGGCCTGCCAACATACGAAGTGATGTTGACTTACCGCAACCTGATGGGCCAACGAGAACGAGGAACTCGCCGTCTTTGACGGTGAGGTTGAGCTTATCTACTGCAGGTGCTGTTGTGCCTGGGTAGATACGTGATGCGTTTTCGAATACAACTGATGCCATTTCTTCTTCCTTATCCGGGCAGGTACGTGCCCGACGGTCCGTGGGGTAAGGCGCTGACCGGTTGGCCAGCGCGCTCAGGGTATAGCGCACTAGCCCCAAAGGGAAGGGGCTCGCTATAATTGGGGAACTATGGATATACCCCCGAGTGGCTCAATTTTTGCCCCGATAGCTTTAGTACTTTTCCTCATCTTCCTAGGCGCCCTCTTTGTGGCCGCCGAGATCGCCCTTATCTCCCTGCGTGAGAGCCAGGTTCGCCAGGTTGCCCTGCGCGGTCGACGCGGCGCCAAAGTCGCCAAGCTTCATGCCAATCCAGGTCGCTTGCTGGCCGCAGTACAAATTGGTGTCACCCTTTCAGGATTTCTCTCCGCCGCCCTCGGTGCCGAAAAATTAGGTCAATTTGTTATCCCTTGGCTGGAAGACCGCGGCCTCTCAAATTCTGGGGCGAATACAGCATCTCTCATTGGCCTGACTTTAATAATTGCCTACATCTCTCTTGTCTTTGGCGAACTTGCACCGAAGAAGCTTGGACTCTTTCGAGCCGAAAGCATTGCAATGGGATCAGCGGGGTTCATTGATTTTATTGCAAATGTATTTCGCCCAATCATTTGGCTCCTTTCAAAATCCACAGACTTAGTTTTGCGTATCTTCGGTATTGATTCGAAGGAAGAGCGCTCGCAGATGTCTGAGGAAGAGTTATTGGATCTCGTTGCAGGGCATGCCGCACTGACTGATGAAGAGCGCGATATTGTTGAAGAAGTCTTCAACGCATCCGAACGTCAAGTTCATGAAGTTATGGTTCCGCGCACAGAGGTTGACTTTATCGACGGGTCACTTTCAATTGCCAAAGCAATCGCGCTCGCTGCCGAAAAATCTCATTCGCGTTATCCAGTTGTGCGTGGTTCATCAGATGAAGTCATCGGTTTTATTCATGTGCGCGACCTCATTGATCCTTCCCTGATTAATTCTCAGGCAAAGATTCAAGAGCTCTCTCGAAATATTATGTACTTACCTGGCACTAAAGGCATTCTGCCTGCACTCACAGAGATGCGTGCACAGCGCCAACACCTAGCTATTGTTCTTGATGAATACGGTGGAACAGATGGAATTGTGACACTCGAAGATCTAGTCGAGTGCCTTATTGGTGATATTCGGGATGAATACGATGGGGATGAGCAAGATTTCAGCGCAGAGTCGTTGACTGGAGATTTTGAGGTTGATGGATTGATCTCTCTTGAAGAGCTTTCTACTGATGCGCAGATAGAGATTCCAGAAGGACCCTATGAGACCTTAAGTGGCTTCGTAATGCACTTTCTGGGTCGTATCCCAGTTGAAGGCGACACCGTTAAGGTAAATGGAATTCAAATTTCCGTCTTATCGATAGAAGGTAAGCGTGCAGGGCGAATTTTGGTGGCACGCAACTTATAAATCTCACCGTTTCATGGAAGAATTTGGCGGATGGGTAGCCATCTTGAGGACGCTGGGTCTGAGTATTTTTCGCGACTATATGGCGCTGTCTCTGAGCATGGCGAACCAGAGCAAACTTTCGTCGATAAATGGCGCGATAAATTAGTTGCGAATACTTATCGAAAGTACAGCAGCAAGTCACTCTCCGAATCAGATGTTCTCGACGTTGGGTGCGGGTATGGCTGGCTCTTGGATGCATTTGAAGGAGCCCAAAGCCTTTCGGGTCTCGATATAGCTCATCATGCTGTCGAAGTTGCTGCGCGACGAAAGCCAGAGCGAACCTTTATGCAGGCCGATCTACATAATTCGAATCCGAACTCCCAAAAGTTTGATTTGATTCTTGCAATAAATGTTATTGAACATCTGACTGATCCCAAAGCTGGAATTGAATCGATTCGAAATTTCGCGCTGCCTGGTGCAATCGTTTTGGTCCATTTACCAACGATTACAAATTGGCTGACTCGGTGGGAGTATTCCAAGCTCTATGACTCTGACCCAACACACATTTATCGACCATCAGGCGAAGAGGTAAGAGAACTCTTTGAGGCAGCGGGATTCGAGACATTGCGTGACTCATATCTTCCACACTTTCCATCGTCTCTCACCAAAGTCTGGCCAATCCATCCTGCATATTTTGCGGTCTTTAAAAAAATCTCCTAACCCTTACTCTCCATTTTTCTGAAGTCTTAAGTGAAGTCCGCCACGGAATCATGCGAGAATATGACCATGAGCAAGAAGAGAGTCCTTTCAGGCATTCAGCCAACAAGTGATTCTTTCCACCTGGGTAATTATTTGGGTGCAGTCAAGCAATGGGTAGATCTTCAAGAAACACATGATGCTTTCTACTGCATCGTCGATTTGCACGCCCTCACTGTTGAGACGGACCCAAAACTTCTTCGCAAGCGAACGTTGACATCAGCGGCACAGTTGTTAGCCCTAGGGATTTCTCCCGAAAAATCAACGCTCTTTGTGCAATCGCAAGTTCCGCAACATAATCAATTAGGTTGGATTATGGAGTGCATGGCGGGCTTTGGCGAAGCAAGTCGGATGACGCAATTCAAAGATAAATCATCCAAGGCTGGGGCTGATGCTGCGCGGGTCGGACTCTTCACCTATCCCATGTTGATGGCTGGTGACATATTGCTCTATCAAACAAATCTTGTTCCAGTAGGCGAAGATCAAAGGCAACATATCGAACTCACTCGAGATATCGCAGGTCGATTTAACTCAAAATATGGCGAGACCTTTGCGATTCCTGAAGGATTCATTCTCAAACAAGGCGCAAAGATTTTTGACATTCAAGACCCCACTGCCAAGATGAGCAAGTCTTCTGGTTCGGGGGCAGGCCTAATTGATATCTTGGATACTCCAGAAGTAAATGCGAAGAAGTTTAAGAGCGCCGTTACTGATGCTGGAAGAGAAGTAAAGTTCGATCTCGCTGAGAAACCTGGAATCAGCAATTTGTTAACAATTCATTCCGCACTCTCTGGAAAATCAATAGCTGATCTCGAAAACGAATTTGCAGGCAAGGGTTATGGAGACTTTAAAGGCGCGGTCGCTGAAGTTGTTGTTGAATACTTTAGACCTATTCGGGCACACGCGCTCGAACTTCTTGAAGATGAGTCGCATCTCATTTCGATTCTTCATCAAGGATCCGAAAAGGCGCGCTCCGTTGCACAAATTACTGTTGATAAAGCATATAAAAATTTAGGAATTGTTCTTTAATGATTCGCCAGCGTTGGCTTCGCTTACTTGCGGTGAGTACTTTCTCGCTTTCGCTGATAAGCGTTCCCTCAGCAGTTGCAACAGATAAACCCCTCGTATGTCTTGCTTATGACGAAGGTGGCCGTGGAGATCAATCATTTAATGACGCTGCCGCATTAGGTTTACAGAAAGCGCAGAAGAAGGCAGCTTTCGCCCTTGAAACAGTGGTCACAGACGGCTCTACTCAGGATCGCGAGAAGCGTCTTCGCTCATTGGCGATAAAGAAATGTGAAATCATCATTGCAATTGGCTCTGGATATGCGCCAACAGTCAGCCTTCTTTCTTCAGAGTTTCCAAGCAGTCAATTTGCAATTCTTAACGACGCATCAATTGCGAGTGCAGATGTTGCATCAATTATCTTTTCAGAGCCACAGAGTGCATTTTTGGCGGGCCTTAGTGCGGCACTCGTAAGTAAGAGTGGCAAAGTTGCCATGATCGCTGCCCCAAATCAGAGCGCAAGCTATGAGGTTGGCTTTAAGGCTGGTGTAATTGCTTCAAAGAAGAAAGTGTCATCTCTTGTTAGATATGTGGAAGGTCCCGGCCAAGTAGAGACCCGTGCACTAATTGCTGCGGGAGCCGATGTCATATTTCTTGCACTACCTGGTTCGAATTCGGCAGTGTTAAAAACTATCGTCTCCAGTAATCAACAGAAAACACGAAAAGGCGAACCTATCGTTGGACTTATTGGCGTTGCACCCGATCAGTTTTTATCTGTCACACCAACTAATCAAAAGTTTATCTACGCCACTGTTGTAAAGAGAGTAGATATCGCGATTGAAGATCTCATTGAAAAGACACTCAATAATGATTTTTACACCGATATTCTTGATGCCGAGAAAGGCATCTATGGATTCGAATATGGAATTTCAGGCAACGCCATCTCTCTCACAACTTTTTTACCAGCCCTGACTGCTTTGACTCCAGTGATTAACCGCCTTGCTCTACAAGGGGCGAAGATAAAGCCCTAAACTGGCGGTAATTCTTTAAAGTCGTGGTTGAGGGTTGTCCTAATTATTCCAAGCCACGCAATTAGTTGGACCGCAAATTTAAAGATTTTCACTCTCCAGAGTTATGATTTCCCAAATCTAATCTTCAAAATCCTTTTGGCTTACGAAGATTTCCAATTGAGTTCCATGGAGGAATCTTGAAAAATACATTGAAACTTATGGCGATTCTCGCATCGTCTGCGCTGGTTCTAACTAGCTGCGGTACTTCAAGTGAGAGCGCTGGAGCTAAGGCTTGCCTAGCTCTTGACACAGGTGGCGTCGATGACAAGTCATTTAACGCTTCAGCATGGGCAGGAGCACAGGCTGCTGCAGAAGAGAACCCAGATATTGAAGTTAAGTATCTAGCTGCTGCAACAGATGCTGACTACGGACCAAATATTAAGAAGCTTGTTGACGAAGGTTGTACAACAATCATTGGTGTTGGCTTCCTGATCAACGGTGCAATCATCGAGGGTGCCAAGGCAAACCCAGATGTTAAGTTTGCAATCGTTGACCAAGATGGTGAAGATCACGGACCTGATGGTTCAATCTACCCAGGAACAAAGTTTGATAACTTGAAGCCAATTCAGTTCTCAACAAATGAGTCAGCTTTCCAGGCAGGCTACCTTTCAGCAGGAGTTTCAAAGACCGGAACTGTTGCAACTTATGGCGGACTTAACATTCCACCTGTCACAATCTTCATGGATGGATTCGCTCGCGGCGTTGCTCACTACAACGAAGTTAAGGGCAAGTCAGTAAAGGTTCTTGGTTGGGATACAGCTAAGCAGGACGGAACATTTGTTGGCGGATTCTCAGACTCAGCAAAGGCACTGCAAATCTCTAAGAACTTCGAGCAACAGGGCGCAGATATTATTTTCCCAGTCGCAGGTGGACTTGGCGGAGCAACTGCAGGTAATTCAATTGCCTCAAAGAAGTCATATGTAATCTGGGTTGATACCGATGGTTACGTAGCTGCTCCACAGTACAAGGAAGTTCTTCTTTCATCAGTAGTTAAGGGTGTTGATACATCTGTGAAGGAAGTAATTCTTGAAGCAGCTGCAGGAACATTTACAGCTACCGGATACCAGGGCAATCTTGAGAATGGTGGAACCTATTTGGCTCCTTTCCATGATCTAGCGGGCATGGTTTCTGCAGAACTCAGTGATGAAATTGCAGCGCTTGGCGAAGCGATTAAATCTGGTGAGGTTGCTGTTAAGTAATCCAAAAAGGACCGATGTTTAGTCCAGCAAATGGGACTAGTGATTATTCACTAGTCCCATTTGCTTTGTATAAAGCAAATATAGAGAGTAGATTTACGCTATGTCTCTTGAACTCCGTGGCATTACCAAACGATTTGGTGATTTGACCGCGAATGATTCAATTAGTTTAAGAGTTGAATCAGGTGAAATCCACGCACTTCTTGGCGAAAATGGCGCAGGCAAGTCAACGCTAATGAACATTGTCTATGGATTACTAGCACCAGATGATGGAAAAATTTTAGTTGATGAGAAAGAAATTGTAATTAATTCACCCCTCGATGCCCTTGCTGCTGGAATCGGAATGGTGCATCAACATTTTATGCTTATTCCGGTATTCACGGTTGCCGAAAATATAGTGCTAGGCCACGAAAAGATTCGAGGATTTGGTTTCCTTGACTTGGAGGGGGCAAAGAAAGAGATTGCTCGAGTTTCAGCTGAGTTTAATTTTGATGTTGATCCTGATGCGTTGATTGAAGATTTACCAGTGGGAATCCAGCAGCGCGTTGAGATTATTAGAGCGCTTATTTACAACGCTAAGGTTCTTATTCTGGATGAACCTACTGCGGTATTGACTCCTCAGGAGACGGATGAGCTTCTGCGCAATATGAAGAAACTCCGTGATCAAGGCACAGCCATTATCTTCATCACCCATAAATTGCGTGAAGTGCGTGAAGCGGCAGATAAGATTTCAATTATTCGTCGCGGCAAAGTTGTAGCCACAGCCTCACCTCAGGCATCTCAAGAGGAACTTGCCTCACTTATGGTCGGGCGACCAGTCTCGCTTGAGATTGAAAAAGCTCCACCGTCACTTGGGTCTGTAGTTCTCGATGTTGAGAATTTAACGGTACGAGACCATACGGGCAGGGCGCTTGTCTCTGACATTTCATTTTCTATCAAGGCCGGAGAAATTCTCGCAGTGGCGGGAGTTCAAGGTAACGGTCAGAGCGAACTAGCAGAGGCGATTGTTGGTTTACAGGACCATGTAGATGGGAAAATCACTTTAGCGGGAGAGGACATTTCAAGGGCATCCGTGAGAAAAGCCCTCCATGCAGGAATCGCATTTGTTCCAGAATCACGCGAAGAGGATGGATTGATCTCTTCATTTAGTATTGAGGAAAATCTCATCCTCGATTTACATGATCTCCCACCTTTTGCTAAAGGTCCGGTTATTTCGCAGAGCGTTGTGACGGAAAATGGTGCATCAAGAGTCGCTGAGTTCGATATCCGTGCGCAATCTCCTAAAGATTCAGCATCATCTCTCTCTGGTGGAAATAAGCAGAAGGTCGTCCTTGCTCGCGAGCTATCTCGACCTGTGAAATTGGTAGTCGCTTCACAGCCAACTCGTGGATTAGATGTCGGGTCAATTGAGTTTGTGCATGAAAGAATTATTGCCGAACGTGATTCGGGGCGCGCAGTCCTACTTTTTAGCACCGAACTAGATGAAGTGATTTCTTTGGCAGATCGAATTGCAGTGATGTATCGCGGTGAATTTATTGCCATCGTAGCTGCAACAACTTCACGAGAAGATCTTGGATTATTGATGGCAGGAGTTAAGAGATGAAAAACCTTTTTCGAAGCATCTCGAGGAAACTAGCCCTTCCGTTATTGGCATTTGCTATGGCGCTCCTTGTGAGCGGCCTGTTAGTTGCATTCTCTGATTCAGAGGTGTTGGCACTTAAATCATCTCCTTTAGAGATGTTGGCGAAAGCTTTCGCTACAGCAGGTGGTGCTTTCGCTGCGCTCTGGCAAGGTTCAGTCTTCGATCCCAACCTGACCCGCAATGGGTATTGGAACGGTTTCTATCCACTTTCTGAAACTATCGTTGCCGCCTCACCTTTGATTCTTACTGGGCTCTCTGTAGCTCTAGCATTTCGTGCCGGACTATTTAATATTGGAGCCCAAGGACAATTTATTGCAGGTGCAATCGGAGCAAGTTTCGTTGGATTCTATTTCGAACTTCCAATCGTAATCCATGCGATTGCTGCCATCTTGGCTGCAGTAATTGCTGCTGGAATTTACGGCGGATTTGTTGGCCTGTTAAAGGCACGTACAGGTGCTCATGAAGTTATTGTCACAATTATGCTTAATTATGTAGCAGGATATTTTTTACTTTGGCTATTAAGTACCGAAACTTTTTTGCGGCCTGGTCGTCAAGATCCATTAGCTCCTGAAGTTGCACTTACTGCGAGATTACCTAAGCTTTTTGGCGCGGATCTCAGAGCAAACTTAGGATTTATCATCGCATTAGCCGTTGCTGTCCTGGTCTGGTGGCTTTTGCAACGCAGTACCTGGGGATTTCGATTTCGCGCAGTTGGGGCTAATGCAGCTGCAGCAAAGACTGCAGGAATATCGGTTGGGCGCACCACAACTACGGTGATGTTTATTGCAGGAGCACTTGCTGGTCTTGGTGGTGCAGTTCAGATACTTGGCTCTGAACCAGCACTCACAGCGGGAGTGGGCGGAACCTTTGGATTCGATGCAATCACTGTCGCATTACTAGGACGCGCTACTCCGATTGGGACAGTCTTCGCTGCTCTCCTTTTCGGTGCTCTGCGGGCTGGTGGGTTGGAGATGCAAGCGAGTACAGAAACACCGCTCGATTTAGTTCTGGTAATCCAAGCCCTGGTTGTTCTCTTTATCGCTGCACCTGCGTTGATTAAAGCGATTTTCAGATTAAAGAACCTTGACCAAGGAGAAACTATCTCTTCGAAGGGATGGAACGGTTAATGGCTGCCTTCAATTTGCGCACGATGTCTGTTCCTGAGCGACGTAAATTTCGTGGCATTGTCACGATGGGGGTATTAGGAATATTTGCATTATTCGTTTTTGCTCTCTTGCCAAATGAGAGCAAGCCAGTGACATATGGTTTTGTTCTCGGCGGCGAGTGGGTGCTTCTTAAAGAGTGGATTGTGGACTCCAAATCTGGAGCGCTTCTCTTTGCGCTCCTGTCGATAGCAACGACAGTTGTCGCACTCTTACTCTTTATCTCCAAGAGAAGTTCACGAATTTTGAGTTTTGTCTTCGGATCTACATTCCTCATGTCTTTTCTCTGTTGGGCAGCTGCAGGTAAGTTCATCCCACTTACTGGTCTCCTTCAGGGAGGGCTCCTTCTCTCTGTTCCGCTTATCTTTGGCGCAATGGCAGGAGTGCTTTCTGAGCGTTCGGGTGTCATCAATATTGCAATTGAAGGCCAGCTACTCGCAGGTGCTTTTGCTTCGGGTGTTATTGCATCACTTTTAAATAACAATTGGTGGGGGCTTCTCTTTGCTCCAATAGCAGGGGCTCTTATCTCTTTACTCCTTGCAATTTTTGCTATCAAATATGGAATTGATCAAGTGGTGCTGGGTTTTGTTCTCAACGTCCTAGTTATTGGACTTACCAGTTTTCTTTATAAGAAACTTCTTATTCCTTATCAAACGGAATGGAACTCTGCTACAGCCTTTACCCCAATTGAAATCCCATTACTTTCCCAGATTCCGGTAATTGGACCCATCTTCTTTGCCCAAAGCATCATCGTCTATCTCATGTATGTCTTTGTGATTATCATTCACGTGGCACTCTTTAAGAGCAGATGGGGTCTTCGCACCCGAGCGGTTGGAGAACACCCAACTGCTGCAGAATCTGTTGGAATCAATGTAAATCTAGTCCGATTTAAAAATGTAGTTTTGGCGGGCGCCATTGCAGGCCTTGGCGGCGCCTTCTTCACTTTAGGTGCAGTTGGATCATTCAGCAAAGAGATGACTGCAGGCAAAGGCTTTATCGCCCTTGCAGCATTGATTTTTGGTAGATGGAGCCCATTGGGTGCAGTTGGCGCTGCTCTAATCTTTGGCTTCGCCGATAATCTCCAAGGATTGCTGACAATTATTGGCACACCAATTCCGTCTGAATTTATGTTGATGGCACCGTATATTGCAACAATAATTGCAGTATCGGGGTTCATTGGAAAAGTACGAGCACCGGCGGCAGATGGAATCCCATATAAACGCGGCGGCGGTTCACGCTGATGGAGATTAATTGGGAACTCCTGCGCGATGAAGCATTAGCGGCAATGAAGAAAGCGTATGTGCCGTATTCGAAGTTTCCTGTAGGTGTTGCTGCGCTCGTAAATGATGGTCGCATCGTTACTGGGTGCAATGTTGAAAATGCAAGTTACGGATTAACTCTCTGTGCTGAATGCGGTCTTGTTTCATCGCTAATCGCATCAGGTGGTGGTCGACTTGTTGCATTTGCTTGTGTAGATATTGCAGGCAATCCATTAATGCCTTGCGGACGTTGTCGCCAGCTTCTGCAAGAGCATGGTGGCTCGCAGCTACAACTCATGACAGATCAAGGTGTAAAACCGCTGAGCGAACTTCTCCCATGGGCTTTTGGACCTGAAGAAATCGAAAGCAGACTTTCGTGATTGAACCTTTTGCTGCTGTAGAAATTATTGCAGCTAAGCGTGACCGCAATGAGTTAAGTGATCCACAAATTGATTGGGTCGTTGATGCCTACACTCGCGGTGCAGTAGCTGATGAACAAATGTCAGCGCTACTCATGGCAATACTCCTTAATGGTATGAACTCTCGCGAAATCTCTAGATGGACAAATGCCATGATCAATAGTGGTGAGCGAATGAATTGGTCTTCTCTCGATCGCAAGACAGCAGATAAACACTCCACTGGCGGCGTTGGCGATAAAATTACACTTCCTTTAGCTCCCTTGGTTGCAGCATGTGGCGGCGCTGTCCCACAGCTATCTGGCCGAGGCCTTGGTCACACTGGTGGAACTCTCGATAAGCTCGAATCAATCCCAGGTTGGCGTGCATCACTCTCTAATGATGAGATGTTGCAAGTCCTCAAAGATACTGGCGCTGTTATTTGCGCAGCAGGTGCAGGTCTTGCTCCAGCCGATAAGAAGCTTTACGCCCTGCGCGATGTCACTGCAACGGTTGAGGCTATTCCACTCATTGCATCATCAATTATGAGCAAAAAAATTGCTGAAGGAACATCGGCCTTAGTTTTAGATGTGAAAACAGGCTCTGGTGCCTTTATGTCAGACCCAGCTAAGGCGAGCGAACTCGCCCGCACAATGGTGCAACTCGGTGTCGATGCAGGTGTAAAAATGCGCGCGCTCGTAACAGCGATGGATGTTCCGCTAGGACTTACCGCAGGTAATGCTTTAGAAGTTCGTGAATCTGTTGAAGTTCTCGCAGGTGGCGGCCCATCGGATGTTGTTGAACTAACAATTCTCTTAGCACGCGAAATGATTGATGCTGCCGGAATCATTGGCAAAGATCCGGCAGATGCGCTTAAAGATGGAAGTGCGATGGATCATTGGCGTCGCATGATCAGTGCACAGGGTGGTGATCCTGATGCAAAGCTCCCTGTCGCAAGCGAACAACATGTAGTGAAAGCGGCAAATAGCGGAATCGTCACAACTATGGATGCCATGAAAGTTGGTGTATCTGCTTGGCGTTTAGGAGCAGGACGATCAAAGCAAGGCGAAAAAGTTCAAGCAGGAGCAGGAATCGAAATGCATGCCAAGCCTGGTGACTACATCGCAGCAGGAGATCCACTATTTACTCTTCACACTGATGAGGCTCCACGATTTGAACGCGCACTCGAAATACTTGACGGCGCTGTTGCAATAATTGAAAACGGCACAGTCAATCGACTTCCACTCGTATTAGAACGGATTGAAGGATGAGTACTACTAATCCAGATTTACTTAAGAAGCCGAATGAAGCTCAAGTAAAACGCCTACCAAAAGCGCTACTTCACGATCACCTTGATGGTGGATTGCGCCCTGAAACAATTATTGAAATTGCAAATGAAATCAATCATTCCCTGCCGACTACCGATCCAACTGAGCTAGCAGAATGGTTTCGCGCTTCCTGTGATTCGGGCTCGCTTGTTCTTTACTTAGAAACCTTCGCTCATACTGTTGCTGTCATGCAACGTCGCAAGGATGTTGTTCGCGTAGCACAAGAGTGTGCAATTGATTTAGCTCGTGATGGCGTTGTCTATGCTGAAGTTCGCATGGCACCTGAGCTTTTAACTAATGGAGAGCTTGATTTGTCAGGTGCAGTTGATGCGATCCTGGAAGGGTTCCGCGAGGGAGAAAGAATTGCTGCGGCCGAAGGAAATAAAATACGCGTCGTCTCACTACTTTGTGGAATGCGCCAGAACGATCTATCGCAAGAGGTTGCTGAACTCGCCGTCAAATATCGCGATAAAGGAGTAGTTGGATTTGATATTGCTGGCCCTGAAGATGGTTTCCCACCGAGTGACCAGCTCGATACCTTTGAATACCTACGCCGCGAAAATGCTCACTTTACGATTCATGCAGGAGAGGCTTATGGCCTTCCTTCAATCTGGGAAGCAATCCAAATATGTGGTGCCGAGCGCCTAGGCCATGGAGTTCGAATTACCGACGATGTTGATTTCAACCACACGCCACCACGACTAGGACGTTTGGCATCATATGTGCGAGATACCCGTATTCCACTTGAGATGTGCCCTTCATCGAATATTCAGACAGGGGTTGCATCAAGTTTTGCAGATCATCCAATCGCAAAGCTGGCAAAACTTCGATTCCGTATCACTCTCAACACCGATAACCGCCTGATGTCGGCGACTTCGATGTCTAACGAAATGAATCAACTTGTCAAAGAGTGTGATTGGAACTTTGCGGACTTGCAGCGCGTCACCATTAACGCCCTAAAGAGCGCATTTATCCCCTTTGAGGAGCGTTTAGCAATAATCGAAGAGATTGTTAAGCCCGGCTTTGCTCACATCGCTGGCGAATAGGTTATGAGGAGCATCTAATGGCGCATAGTAAATACACTCTCAAACAGGTAGCAAAGACAATTGATTACGCCTTGTTGCGTCCCGATATGTCACGCGATGAAGTGCGCGAAGGTTGCTTGGTAGCGCTTAAATATGATGTTGCTTCAGTCTGTTGCAAACCTGCTGATGTGGCTTTCTGCGCAGAAATATTACGCGGCAGTGATGTACATGTCGGCACAGTTGTGGGATTCCCACACGGAAATTCTGCAACATCCGTAAAAGTCTTTGAAACTAAACAGGTAGTCGCTGATGGAGCTACAGAGATTGATGTCGTCCTCAACATTGGCTGGATGAAATCAGGGATGTATGACGAAGTTCGTGATGAGCTTGCTGCAGTTGTTGCAGCGGCATCGGGCAATCAGGTTAAAGTCATTCTTGAAAATGCTTACCTAACAAAGGAAGAAATTGTAAAAGCTTGCCAGCTTATTGAAGCATCAGGTGCTGATTATGTGAAAACATCAACTGGGTTCGCACCTACAGGTGCAATCCTGGAAGACGTGATCTTGATGCGTGCATCAGTCTCTCCCAAGATGGAGGTTAAGAGTGCAGGCGGAGTAAAGAATCTAGATATGTTGCTTGCTTTCATGGATGCGGGAGTAAAGCGAAGCGGGGCTAGTGCAGCCGCTGCAATGCTTGATGAATTTAAAGAGAGATTTACTGAGTAAGGAATTGCTTGAGTGGATCCCGTAATTGATCCAATAACTTGGCCGCTTCATTACTATCTTTAGTAATTACTTCGATATAGCACTTCATCTTTGCCTCGGTTCCTGAAGGCCTGATGATGATTCGAATCCCACCGGCCAACCAGATTCGCAGACCATCTGTTGGTGGCAGGCCATCTGTCGGATTGTTTAGGTCATCAATTTTCTCGACTTTAACGCCGGCAATCTGTACTGGTGGATTCTTGCGCAATGATGAGAGCAATCGTGTAATTGCACCCATATCTGCCACCCTTATCGAGATTTGCTCTGTTCCATGAAAACCGTGACGAGCCCAGACTTGATCGAGAAGATCAAGCAGGGTTAAGCCATCGCGTTTGAGCTCTGTTGCGATCTGAGCAAGAAGTAGCGCTGCAGAGATGCCGTCCTTGTCATTAACTGTCGCAGAATCAACGGCATAACCAATCGCTTCTTCATATCCGAATGCAAGGTCTTCAATCTTGGCAAGCCATTTAAATCCAGTAAGAACCTCTTGAAAATCAATGTTGTAATGGTTAGCAATTTTGCGTAAAGCAGAGGAAGAGACGATTGAATTACCAAAAATTCCTTTAGGGTGAGTTCTGGCAATCCATTCTCCAAAGATCACGCCAAGTTCATCACCGCGCAACATGCGCCAGCCAATCTGTGGATCATTAACTGCTGCTGCACAGCGATCGGCATCCGGATCATTAGCAATTACCAAATCAGCGCCAAAATCTCTCGCCTTCGCAAGAGCTAAATCAATAGCTCCGGGCTCTTCCGGATTAGGAAAAGCAACCGTCGGAAAGTCTGGATCAGGGGAGCATTGTTCATCAACCAAAACAAGTGTTGCAAAGCCTGCATGGTTAAAGACTCGTTGCACAGTCTCAGTTCCGACACCGTGCATAGCGGTGTAAACAATTTTGAGATCACCGGGGCGTGGAGCAATTTTGATTGTGCGATTAATGTATTCAGTGATCACTTCTTCACCAAGTACAGTCCACTTGCTGGCGCGGGGCAGTGATTTCAGTGAAGTAATAGCGGCAATCTCATCAGCAATTATCCCATCAGTGGGATTAATGATCTGTGAAGATGCATATTTGATTCCATCAGCATCTGGTCCGATGTAAACCTTGTAACCATTATCTTCTGGGGGATTGTGACTTGCTGTCACCATGATTCCGAGATCACATTGCAGTTCTGCTGTAGCAAAGGCGAGAACAGGCGTTGGAAGCGGACGGGGCAAGATGTACACATCCATGCCCGCACCGCTCAGAATTTCTGCACTTTCAAAGGTGTAATCCTCAGAGCCATAACGAGCATCGCGACCGATGACCACCTTCTTCATTCCGCGCTTTTTCATATAACGTGCGAGCCCGGCTGCAGTGCGACCTACGACTGCTCGGTTCATGCAGGATGGGCCAGCACCTATTGGGCCGCGTAAGCCAGCGGTACCGAATTGAAGAAAGCCGTTAAATAGCGGAGCCAGTGAAGCGCTATCGCTTTTATCAAGATAGGACTGAAGTAGCGCCGCGGTTACAGGATCCGGATCATCAGCAATCCAGGCCTCAACTTCACTACGGAGTTCAGCACTTATCATTTTTAAGACCTAGACGATTTTCGGAATAACGCTCTTAAGAAGTTCGCCCATACGGCTAGCAGCAGCTTTTCCAGCCGCAATAACTTCTTCATGGTTAAGTTTCTCTCCCGTCATGCCAGCTGCGGCATTGGAGACAAGTGATATTCCAAGAACTTCAGCACCTAGTGCATGTGCAGCAATCGCTTCGGGGACGGTGGACATTCCGACCAGATCTGCTCCCATGGTTCGCATCATCAAAATTTCTGCAGGTGTTTCATATGTTGGGCCACGCCAATGAACATAAACGCCTTCTTGCAGCGATGTATCTTCGCTCTTAACAATTTCGCGGATTCGCTTGCTGTAAAGATCTGTCAGATCAACAAATGTTGCACCCGATAGTGGAGATGCGGCAGTAAGTGAGATGTGATCACGGATTAAAACTGGTTCGCCAACTTTATACTTTGCATTTATTCCGCCACACGCATTGGTAAGGATGACGACATTGCAACCCGCCTTTACAGCGGTGCGAACCCCGTGAACAACAGGCTCCATCCCTTTACCTTCATAAAGGTGAGTGCGTCCAAGAAAGACGAGTGCACGAATAGTTTTATCACCGCTCTTGATCTCATATGAGCGAACCTTGCCTGAATGTCCTTCAACTGCAGGAGCTGCAAACCCAGTGATCTCATGAGCATCACATTCGTATGCGGGGGTTCCTAAGGCATCAACAGCTGTAACCCAGCCTGACCCCATTACAAGGGCAACATCGTGCGATGCGACTCCGGTCCGCTTTGCTATCTCTTTCGCTGCCTCTGTGGCTGCAGCTAGTGGATCCGTGTAAAGAAGGCCATCGTGTCGAGAATCATTGGAGGTCATGCCTCAATAATCTCACAGAGAACGGTCCCGCTCGAAACGCTCTCACCGACTACAGCTTTTAATTTGCTTACTACTCCATCTTTATGGGCAGCCAGCGGTTGCTCCATTTTCATCGCCTCTAGGACAATGATGAGATCACCAGCTACGACCTTGTCACCTTCACTTACTGCAACTTTAACCACAGTGCCTTGCATAGGGCTTGAGAGAGCATCTCCAGTAGCGCCAGCTGCAGAGGCAGCTTTGGCGCGATGGCGCTTCACAACAGGTTCAGGAGCATGGACCAAGATTTCAAATCTCTTTCCATTGACCTCGGCAATTAGCTTCTCGGAGGCAGCAGTCGTTTGAATTTCCGCCATCGGCGCAACATAGAGAGGAATCTCATTAACAAATTCATTTTCGATATAACTTGTGTAAACATGGAAATCTTCAGTGAAATTGCCATCGCGAACTATTGCACGATGGAATGGAAGCGCCGTTGCCAGACCTTCAATTGTGAACTCATCAAGGGCTCTACGTGAACGCTCTAAGGCCTCTTTGCGAGTAGCTCCTGTAACAATAAGTTTTGCAAGTAATGAATCAAAATTTCCACCAATTACATCACCATTTCTAAATCCAGCATCAACTCGAACTCCGGGACCAGTTGGAATCTCCCATTGAGTAATTCGACCCGGTCCAGGTAAGAAGGAGCGCCCTGGGTCTTCTCCGTTGATTCTAAATTCGATGGAATGCCCACGGATAACAGGATCATCAAAACCAAGCGGTTCACCCATAGCAATTCTAAATTGTTGACGCACCAAATCGATTCCCGTTACTTCTTCAGATACCGGATGCTCAACTTGCAGTCTCGTATTGACTTCAAGGAAAGAGATTGTTCCATCAAGACCAATGAGAAATTCGCAAGTACCAGCGCCAACGTATCCTGCTTCTTTCATGATTGCCTTTGAAGCCCGATAGAGCTCTGCATTCTGTTCATCAGTTAAAAACGGCGCAGGTGCTTCTTCTACAAGTTTCTGGTGGCGACGTTGCAGCGAGCAATCACGTGTTGAGACAACAACGGCATGACCAAAAGAATCCGCTAGCACTTGAGTCTCAACGTGACGTGGTTTCTCAAGATACCGCTCTACGAAACATTCCCCTCTACCGAATCCAGCAATTGCTTCACGGACTGCTGAGGCAAAGAGTTCAGGAATTTCCTCTATTGTGTGTGCGACCTTGAGGCCACGACCGCCACCACCGAAAGCAGCTTTAATAGCAACAGGTAATCCATGCTCACGCGCAAATGCGATGATTTCATCCGCATCCTTTACTGGATCTTTGGTTCCAGCAACTAACGGTGCTCCCGCTGCAGCTGCGATACGACGGGCGGAAACCTTATCCCCGAGTGCGCTAATGGCTGCAGGTGATGGACCAATCCAAATGAGTTGTGCATCGATTACCGCTTGTGCAAAGTCGGCATTTTCAGAGAGAAAGCCATATCCAGGGTGAATTGCATCAGCGCCAGAAACTTTAGCTAAAGCAATAATCTTTGGAATGTTGAGATAAGTATCTTTTGCGACAAGACCATCAAGGGAGAAGGCAAAATCTGCACTTCTTGCATGCAATGAATCACGATCTTCTTCAGAGTAGATTGCTACCGATTCGAGACCATGGTCACGACAAGCGCGAATTACACGTAGGGCAATCTCACCACGATTAGCAATAAGGACTCTCTTCATTATGCGCCCATCTTCTTAAGTTCTGGCCAGGTATAACCAAGCTCTTTTATTGCACGGCGCAGAAACGGCATCGAAATACCGACTACATTTGTGTAGTCACCTTCAATAACAGGAATAAATGGTGATCCGAAACCATCGAGAGTGAAACCACCAGCTACCTTTAGGGGTTCTCCAGATGCAACATAGTCAGCGATTTCTTCTTCATTCATCACATCAAAGGTAACTTTTGTTGTAACACGATCTGCGATTTCGACACCTTTCTCTGTATCAATAATGCAATGACCAGTATGTAGCCATCCAGAGCGCCCACTAATCTGGCGAGCTCTTTCAATCGCAACTTCAGGTGTCTCTGGTTTACCGAAAGAGATGCCATCTACGTCAAAAGTTGAATCGCAACCGATGATGATTGCTGGGTAATCTAAAGTCTCGCGAACAGTGTGGGCTTTCGCTATTGCGAGTGCAATCACCATATCTGCTGGTCTCATTGCAGTGAAGAAATCAGTCTCTTCATCAACATGACTAACGATAATTGTTGGATTTAGTCCAGCACTCTCTAATAGTCGGCGACGAGATGACGATTGCGAAGCTAAAACTATTCTAGGCATTACTCAAATCTCCTAGCCCCAAAAGTAATCTGATGGGGAAGGGGCTGACGAAGCTGAGGTAGTCCAAAGACACTTCGCTTGATTACTGGCTTTAACTCAATCGCCTTATGATTTTTTAGAACTGCCTGAAGCGCAAGAAGTTCTTCATCCGTTGGATTGCCAGAAGTAATTGTAAATTTCATATCTACAGAGGAATATTTCCGTGTTTGCGGGCAGGCAAGACATCACGCTTAGTCTTAAGAGTTCTAAATGCCTTCGTGATGTATTGACGTGAATCCTCTGGCTCAATCACGCTATCGATTGTTCCGCGTTCAGCAGCCAAATATGGATTAGAGAATTTCTCTGTGTAATCAGTAATGAGCTCAGCTCGTTTTGCCTCAACATTTTCGGCACCCGCAAGTTCTTTGCGGTACAAGATGTTTACAGCGCCTTGTGCACCCATCACAGCAATTTCGGCAGTAGGCCATGCAAAGTTGATGTCACTGCCGAGATATTTAGATCCCATCACAATAAACGCTCCGCCGTAAGCCTTGCGCGTGATCAATGTAACCAGCGGAACAGAAGCTTCAGCATATGCATATAGCAACTTTGCACCACGGCGGATGATTCCGTTCCATTCTTGTTCGATTCCTGGCATAAATCCAGGCACATCTACCAGAGTCAGAATTGGAATGTTAAAGGCATCACAGAAGCGCAAGAAGCGGGCGGCCTTTTCAGATGAGTTGATATCGAGTGTTCCAGCAAGCTGAGATGGTTGATTGGCGATGATTCCAATGGATTGGCCTTCTATTCGCGCAAAGCCAACAACAATATTCGGTGCATATAAAGAGTGCACCTCCAAGAATTCACCTTCATCAACAATTGCCTGAATCAGATTCTTCATATCGTAAGGTTGATTAGGACTATCTGGAATCAGAGTGTTGAGTGCGGTATCACTCGCCTTCTTATCAAGTGTTTGTGTCGGAGGCAGAACAGGAGAACCATCCATATTATTTGAAGGTAAATAAGAGAGAAGAGCTTTCACATAATCAATTGCATCTGCCTCTGAATCTGCCATGTAGTGCGCATTTCCAGATTTAGTATTATGAGTAAGAGCTCCACCCAACTCTTCCATGCCGACGTCTTCACCCGTTACCGTTTTGATGACATCTGGGCCGGTGATAAACATATTTGAAGTTTCCTTCACCATTACGGTGAAGTCGGTAAGTGCAGGGGAGTAGGCAGAACCGCCAGCACATGGACCGAGAATTAGCGAGATCTGAGGAATAACCCCGGATGACCGAGTATTTAACCTAAAGATTTTTCCGTAGCCATTAAGGGATGCCACACCTTCTTGGATTCGTGCTCCACCAGAGTCGTTGATTCCAATAAGTGGGATTCCAGATTTCAATGCGAAGTCAGCAATTTTTACAATCTTATCGGCGTGAACTTCGCCGAGTGAGCCACCGAAAACTGTGAAATCTTGTGAGTAAAGTGCGATTGGGCGACCGTCTACAGTGGCTGTTCCAATTACAACACCGTCGCCGTAGGGGCGGTTCTGCTCCATTCCGAAATTAGTGGCATGGTGACGAGCAAATTCATCGATTTCAGTGAAGGAATCCGGGTCTACCAGCATCTCGATACGTTCGCGGGCTGTTTTCTTACCCTTTGCGTGCTGCTTCTCTGTCGCTCGAGCGGAGCCTGCATGAACTGCTTCATCAATTCGATCGCGAAGGTCATTTATTTTTCCTGAAGTAGTGTGCAGATCGTTGCTCATGTGCATAAGGTACTAGCCATGAGTACAGATGCGCCAAGAGCGCCACTAGATCCCAAACGCATAACCGAAGAAATTTCTCAGTACTGGCGAGTAAGCGTGGTTGATATCACCGAATCTACTCAAGTGGACCTTTTACAACTGGTAAGTAGCAATCAAGCACTTTCGAAACGAGTAATCGCAAGTGAATTCCAAAGTGCTGGTCGCGGTCGACTTGATCGAAATTTTGAAGCAGCACCGATGTCAGCATTGACTTTTTCTATGTACATCGAACCCAAAGTAGATAAGTCAGAGTGGTCATTCTTAACTTTACTTGCCGCGCTAAGTGTGCGAGAAGCAATCGCGTCTCTTGATAGCAGAACACTTATAGATATTAAGTGGCCTAATGATTTGTTAATTGGCGAGAAGAAATGTGCAGGCATTATTGCGCAAGCGACTGCTAAGGGAGTTGTGCTTGGTATTGGATTAAATGTTGGAATGAACCAATCAGAACTACCCGTGCCCACAGCCACTTCACTTGCGATTGAAGGTAGCTCCGAATTAGACCGCAATAGAATATTGGGGGCGATACTTAATCACTTTGAAGTAAACCTTCAGATTTGGGAACTTGGCAAAAGCTTTATTGCTGAATATAAAGAGGCATCAGCGACAATTGGTACCGACGTTGAAATATCCCTGCCTGGCGGAAAAGTGATTAGATCTAAGGCGACTGGAGTCAGTGATTCGGGCGAGCTTCTACTCGAGAGCGGAGAGGCCGTTACCGTAGGTGATGTAGTTCATCTACGATAGGGGAGTGGCAAAGCCCTTTCCCAAAGTAGGAGTCATAGGAGCAGGACAACTTGCTCGCATGATGGTGGCCCCAGCGACTGCACTCGGTGTCGATCTTCTTCTCTTTGCCCAAGACGCTAACGATTCGGGTGCACAAGTTGCCAGCCATGTAGTTGGTGATTACACCAATCTCGCGCAAGTTCTGAACTTTGCCCAACAGTGCGATGTCGTGACATTTGAGCATGAGTTGGTGCCACTCTCAATAATCAAAGGTTTGGAAGCTGCCGGAGTAAAGGTATATCCACCATCACACGCATTTATCTACTCGCAAGATAAGGCAGAGATGCGCAAGAAATTGAGTGAATTTCCTGCGCCAGAATTTCAAATAGTTTCAGAGTCTTCTGCAATGACTAAATTCCCAGTCATCGCAAAGGCGATTAGTGGCGGTTACGACGGTCGCGGAGTCTGGAAAGTTGAGACTGCGCAAGAACTACAAGAGATTCTTAAGGCAAGCTCACCCCTGCTTATCGAAGAATTAGTTGAATTTGATAGTGAGATTGCCGTAATGGTTGCTCGATCACCACATGGTCAAGCAACATCGTGGGCACCAGTAGAAACCGTTCAACAAGACGGCATTTGTATTTTGACAATAACCCCTGCTCAGAAAATTTCCATGAGCGTTGCAGAGCGCGCTCAACAGATGGCTCTTGAAATTGCGCAAGAAGTTGGCGTAGTTGGTGTGATGGCGGTTGAGATGTTTGTAAAGGGCGAAAATATTTATGTAAACGAGTTAGCTATGCGACCGCATAATTCTGGCCATTGGTCGATTGAAGGCGCCGAGACATCTCAATTCGAACAACATATTCGAGCAATTTTGGATCTTCCTTTGGGAAGCCCGGCAATGTGCCATGAGTTTGCTGTCATGGGTAATGTCTTAGGAGGCGAAAAGACCGATATGTATCGCCCTTATTTGCATCTGATGGCGCGAAATCCAAGCTTGCACTTTCATCAGTATAGAAAAGATGTGCGACCTGGGCGCAAGATTGGACATGTCACCGCTTGCGGTGATGACCTTCTACACTTACTCCACGAGGTAGAGCATGCACGTGACTACATGAGCGGAGTAATTGATGAGTAAAGATGTTGCCATCATCATGGGATCAGACTCTGATTGGCCAGTCATGGAAGAGGCCGCAAAAGCTCTCGATGCTTTCGAGATTTCCTATTCAGTTGATGTTGTTTC
>WLDZ01000039.1 GCA_009704515.1 Actinomycetota bacterium | reverse complement strand
GCTCTCGGGTTAGATCTAAATCGTCCAACCGTCCTAGTTCAATTAGGAACTGGCGATGGCGATGTCAATGAAAAGATGACCGCTGCGCTGTCAGGATTGCTGGGTTGGAAAGATTTGCAAGTCATTTTAACGAAAGCACCAGTTGATAAAGAGGGTAACTCGCTTGCACCAGAAGGTCTTGATCTAAAGGTCGCGCGTTATTTCCCATTAGCAAAGGTGCTACATGCCTTTGATGCAGGAATTTGTGCGACGGGATACAACGGAGTTCATGAACTTTTGCCAGCACAAATTCCAACGGTTTTTGTTTCAAATATTCGAGGCACTGACGATCAGGAAGCTCGTGCACGTTGGTGTAATGATTTTGGTTTTGCTCTTCGAGCTGACCAAGCAGATCTTGCTGACATCACCGCCAAGGTAAAGATGTTGCAGGATCCAGAAGTGCGCAAGCATTTATCTGAAAAGTGTGCTGAACTGCCCGATACAACTGGCGGTCAAGAAATTGCGAACATGCTTTACCAATTAGCAACCGCGCCAAAGGGTAAAAAGGCTTCAGGCCTTACCTATAAGCGTTTGCTGGTACAGGATCGTATTAGTCGTGGTTCTCGCCATGTGATCATGCTGGGGTTACGCCGTCTGGCACTTGTTTATCGTTTTCTGCATCCTCACATAAAGGTGCAAGAAATCGATCAGGCACCGCCAGTATTCGGAGACCAGACAACCGCTGCCGAACTTCACCCATTGATTAAATCAAGCACCCGGTTCGAGCACTTGATTTCGGGTGCGTCAGCTAGTTATCGAAAGCGCCGAGAAGAGATAGCATTTGCTGCATACGGGAAAGAAACGGTAATCACTAAAACAAAATGAACTTTCGCACTTGGATAAGAAAGACTCCTGCCGGCCGTTTGTTCTGGCGTGTTTTCATTGGCCTAATTGGTGGTGGAATAACAGTTTTCGGTGCAGTGCTATTGGTAGCTCCAGGTCCGGGTATTTTGGTTCTCTTGGCGGGCCTTGGAATATTGGCAACCGAGTTTGCATGGGCTGGTCGCATAATGATGCGCACTAAGGAAATGGCAAGTAAGGCGGCAGAACGTACAGGGATGAAACCTTGGGTTAAATACTTTTTGGTTGCGGGTGGCGCGGTGTTTTCAATCCTTGCAATTCTTGTTTATCACTATCGTTAAAAACTAGAGCGGATCTCCCACAGATCAGGAAAAGTCGGATTAAAAAGCGTGCTGGAAAGATAACCAACGCCACTTGATCCACCGGTTCCAATTTTATGTCCAATAGTTCTTTCAACCATCTTTACATGACGATAACGCCATTCTTGTAATCCTTCATCAATATCTACAAGGCGTTCACACACCATTGCAGACTCTGGATCATTGCGATGCACATCCAACAAAATGTTTTGCACCGCCTGATTGGCTGAGTAGCCTTCAGATTTATTGCGGTTCAAAACTTCTTGGGGAATACCGTGACCACGCTTTGATAAATATGCAAGCGCAGAATCCCAAACTGAGTTCTTAGTGGTGATCACTTTGATTTGTTCCTGTATATCTGGCGGCAAGTGTCCAGCCATTTTTTCATCACGTCGACCTAGCAGAGCTTCAACCATTCTAAATTGCGCAGATTGAAAACCACTTGAAGAGGAAAGATAAGAACGGAAGGCATTAAATTGCAATGGAGTCATAGTTTCTAAAATATCAATTTGTGTAACGCACACCTTTAGAATTGTGCGGATTCGACCCAAGATAGCTAGCGAGTAATGTGAATCACCGGATTCCATCACACGTTGTGCCTCTTGGAACTCATGAATTAACTGCTTAAACCAAAGCTCATAAGTTTGGTGAATGATGATGAATAACATCTCATCATGTTCGGGTCCCGTTGAAAGAGGCCGCTGAAGCTTTAAGAGCTCATCAACTGCTAGATAAGAGGTGTATGTAAGTGCTGAATCAAAGTTTTCGCTCATGTGACTCGTGAACCGCCTTCTTTAGCCTCTTTATAGCGGCCAGATGCCACTAAATCACGCATACGTTCAAAGCCATCCCAGATCTCAACGAAAGAGGTAGGTAGGGGAGAAATGGCTAAGCGAATTGAGTTTGGCGTGCGGTAATCAGGAATCACATTGCTTATGGTCCGCATTGCTACGCAAATTTGGGCTGCATCTGGGTGAACTAAGGAAATATGCCCCCCACGCTCTTTTGGATCACGGGATGTATTGAGCTCAAGTCCAAGCGGTGCTAACCATTCATCGTAAAGATCAATCATCATCTGTGTTCCAACCGCTGCCTTGTGCGCAATTGCATCAATGCCGGCTTCTTTAATCATTGCAAATGCTGTCTGAACGCAACGGATTCCCATAAGCGACGGACTTGCAATCTGAAAACCTCGTATTGTTTGAGAACGTTCAAACACTGGTCCCATTTCAAACTGCGCATCCTGTGCAAACCATCCCTGAATAGGAACTTGTAGTTCTTTCTGAATTCGCTTTGAAACATATAACCAAGCGGGTGAACCAGGTCCTGAGTTTCCATATTTGTATGTGCAACCAACACAAAGATCAACACCATTAGCGTCAAGGTTTAATTCAATTGCACCAACTGCGTGACTTGCATCCCAGACAACTAGTGCGCCAATTGCTCGCACTTGATCTGTAATTGATTTTAGGTCGGTGCGCGCACCTGATCGGTATTGGATAACTTCAAGTGTCACCATTGCGACATCATCATTAAGGTACGGTGCAAGAACTTCGGTAGTGATTCGTTCATGAGTTGCAATAGCTGGATCTTCGTTGTCGATGATGACAAGATTTAAACCAAATTGTTTAGCGATTCCATCCAGGATGTAACGATCAGTTGGAAAGTTTGCAGCATCTGTGATTATTGTTTTACGCCCAGGGCGTGCCTTAATTGCGGCTAGGCATAGTTGGTAGAAATTAACAGATGTTGTATCGCAAACAAGAACCTGCCCCGCAGCGGCCCCTAATGCTGCTTCGCCCAATAAATCTCCGGTTGGTTGAGCTTCATCAACCCAATGGCTCCAACCGGTTACGACTTCGGGACCCCACTCCTTGGTCATAAAGTCGTTGATCGCCGTAATGGTTGCCTTGGGTAAACGACCCAGAGAATTTCCATCGAGATAACACATGGTGGGGTCACCAACGACAAATTGGGATTTGAAGTGAGCCAGCGGATCTTTTTTATCGAGCTCTTCCGCATATTCGCGGTCAGTTACCTTCATAAGGGAAAGGTACGCTCTCCTACCGTGGCGCGCAATGTTGTTAACATCGAAGATGTCTCTAAAGCCTTTGATATCAAAGAGCTCTTAGTAGGCGTCTCGCTTGGCGTTTCTGAAGGTGATCGAATCGGAATTGTTGGTCGTAATGGATCGGGCAAAAGTACTTTAATGAAAGTTATGGCCGGATTAGAACCTCCAGATTCGGGTCGTGTAACAAAATCTAATTCGGCAAAGATTGGTTTGTTGTCTCAGGTCGATCTTGCAAATCCCGAAAGCAGTGTAGGTGAAGTAGTTCTGGGCGATGCAGCAAAACACGAGTGGGCAAGTGATCCAAACATCCGTGAAGTCTTTACTGGATTGTTTGGCAGCTTTGATGACCATATTTTTGATCGCAAATTTGGCCAACTATCTGGCGGAGAACGCAGGCGTGTTGGATTAGCAAAACTACTTATTAACGAACTTGATTTGATTTTGCTTGATGAGCCAACAAACCACCTAGATGTAGAAGGCGTTGCTTGGCTTGCAACCTACATCAACAATCGCCGAGGTCTGGCTGTGGTTGTTGTTACACACGATCGTTGGTTCCTGGATGCTGTTACAGATCGAACCTGGGAAGTTGTCGAAGGTAAGGTCGAAGAATACGACGGTGGTTATAGCGCTTTTGTTTTGTCGAAAGCCGAACGTTCTCGCCAAGCATCTGTTATGGATCAACGCCGAAATATGTTAATTAAAAAGGAGCTTGCTTGGTTGCGTCGCGGTGCGCCAGCTCGTACTACTAAACCTAAATTTCGTGTCGATGCGGCAAATGTTTTAATCGCGGATGAACCAGCACCACGCGATCAAGGCGAACTGCTGAAGTTCGCACTGAACCGTCTAGGAAAAACAGTGTATGAAGCCCATCATGTACAAGTAAAACTAGGCGACAACGAACTTATTGAAGATCTGTATTGGAATATTGGCCCAGGTGATCGAATTGGAATTGTTGGCGTAAACGGTGCTGGAAAAACGACCTTAATGAAAACCTTAACGGGTGAAATTGCACCAACTGCAGGAAAACTTGTAACAGGTGTAACTGTAAAAGCTGCTTTTCTGACTCAGCATCTAGATGAGCTTGATCCAACTTGGCGTGTTCTTGAAGCTGTTGAAAAGGTTGCTAACCGTGTCGAAATTGGCGGTGGGCGCGAGTTATCTGCTTCTCAATTATGTGAGCGATTAGGTTTTGATCGCGAATCACAATGGACCCCAGTAGGAGACTTATCAGGCGGAGAAAAACGACGTTTACAGTTGACTCGATTATTAATGGATAGCCCAAATGTTCTTTTACTGGATGAGCCAACAAATGACTTTGATATTGAAACCCTTACTGAGCTTGAAGATCTCTTGGATAGCTATGGCGGCACTTTGATTGTTATCTCGCATGATAGGTATTTCCTTGAACGAGTCTGTGATCGCTTTGTTGGTTTACTGGGTGATAAGAAAGTACGTGACTTGCCCCGAGGAGTCGATGAGTATCTTGAACAACGCGTAGATGCATTGTCATTAGTTAGTACGAGCACAAAGGAAAAAAAGAGTTCAAATGCCGCAGAACAAAGACAGTTGAAGAAAGATTTAGTTCGACTTGAACGCCAGATGGAAAAATGTAGTGCGGCTATCGCAGCCTTAACTGCTGAACAGGAGAGTTCGGCTTTTGATGCCGAACGCTTGGTAGCTATTGCTGCAGAGCTAGCTGTTTTGAGCAAGGAAGCCGCGAAACTAGAGGAGGAATGGCTCCAAGTGACCCTTTCGCTAGAGGGTTAAGTTAAAATTTAGACATGAGTCAGCTATCGCATATCGTTGAAGTCATCTTATTTCGCTCTCGCTTCTTGCTAGCGCCTTTATATTTGGGACTAGTCGGAACATTGATTTTGTTGACCTATCGATTCATAGTTGAATTCATCCACATGTTTGAAAAGGTCGGCGAATCAAGTGCTCAGACATTTACTTTAGATTTGCTTGCCTTGCTTGACCTTACTCTTTTGGCTAACTTGATCTTGATGGTGATTTTTGCCGGCTATGAAAACTTTGTTTCACGTATCGATGTCGCAACAGAATCAAAGGATCGCCCACACTGGATGGGAACAATTGATTTCAGTGGTTTGAAAATCAAACTTATTGGTTCTCTTGTTGCGATTTCAGTTATTGAATTGTTAAAGGATTTCATCAATCTAGCTGGAAAAGAAGAAGTTGGAGAAGGAACGATCTGGAGAATCCTTATTCACTTAACCTTCGTAGTTTCAGGAGTTCTATTTGCACTGATGGATTGGATCGCAGACAAGCGCGAATTCAGCGGCACACATAAGTAATGCGGCTAGATTTACTGGCAGCCCTTTCGGGGGCCATGATTGCTTTGCAGGCACGAGCAAATGGGGAACTTTCTCACCGCCTTGATAATGGTTTACAAGCAGCTCTTGTTTCTTTTGGTTCAGGCCTCATCATCATTTTTGTCATCACGCTCTTTAACACAAAGATAAAAGAGGGAATCAAGAAACTACGTCGATCTGTCGCAAATAAAGAGATAGCACGTTGGAAATTGTTTGCAGGTGCCCTTGGCGGAAGCTTTGTTGCAATTCAAACTCAGATTGTTCCCCTTATTGGTGTAGCTATCTATTCAGTTGCATCTATTGCGGGGCAAACAGCAATGTCACTGATTGTTGATCGAATTGGCTTAACTGGTGGGGGAAAGAAGCTGATCTCACCAAGGCGTGTATTGGCAGCGTTTTTGACTGTTCTTGCCGTCCTGGTCTCGGTGTGGGATCGCATCGATGCAAATGACCTATCAATGCTTGCTGTAACTGCTGGCGGCATTGCCGGAGCAATTGTTGGTATCCAGCGCGCTTTAAATGGTCAAATTAATGAGCATTCACAACAAAGCTTCACTACATCACTATTAAACTTTATGACAGGAACAGCATTTCTTCTTGTATTGATTACTGCTGGATTGGTTCTGGGTAGGAATGAGCTTTCATCACTGCCAAGTGGGCCTTGGTGGATTTACACCGGTGGAGTAATTGGTGTCATTTACATCGCCTTTACTTCAACAATTGTTCAGCATTTAGGTGTGTTGACTTTTACATTGTTTAGCGTTGGCGGGCAGCTAGTCGGATCTTTGATAATTGATCTCGTCTCACCTACAGAAGGCGTTAGCGTAAGCGCTTACTTAGTAACGGGAATTGTTATGACGTATGCGGGCGTTGTTGCCGGTGGCGTAAGTAATCAACGAGTGCGTAAGTAATTGAAGCAATAATGGTGAAAGCGGCAATCGAATAAGTCCAAGTTTCTACCCACGGCAAAGTCGCTGTGTAATACCCAGCTAATGTAATTCCAACTCCCCACACCAATGCACCTATGACGTTTGCAGATGAGAAGCTGTAATAATTCATCTTAGAAGCACCAGCAATAGTAGGAACAAAAGTTCGTACCCACGGAATAAATCGTGCGGCAAAAACTGACCACCACCCGTTTCTCTTGTAAAAAGTTTCAGAGCGGTTAACTATTTTTTGAATCCTTGGATCCTTATATCTATCCAGCAAAGGTCTGCCGATCTTTCGTCCAAGGGCGAAGCCAACCTGATTACCAGAGGCAGCGGCCATGAAAATCACCATGGCCACATTGAAGATACCGACATCTTTACCGGTTGAAGCAACTAGCCCAGCGCTGAAAAGAACCGAGCTACCGGGTAAGAAAAATGCGGGCAGAAAGGCGGTTTGAGCAAAAACGATTCCCCCTGCTAAAAGATAGACAAATATGGGGGCGATACTCGCAAACTGTTCATCAAAGGTTGCCGCTAGCTCAATCACACTGACTTCTTTACCGCCGCAGCAACAGCTTTTACAACATTCGGATCAAAGACGCTTGGCACAATAAATGATGTGTTCAGCTGTTCGGGTGAAACACACTCTGAAATAGCTGCAGCAGCTGCAAGAAGCATCTGATCTGAAATCTTATGCGCATTTGCATCTAGCAATCCACGGAAAATTCCCGGGAAGGCCAAAACGTTGTTGATTTGATTTGGTTGATCGCTACGTCCTGTAGCCACAACAGTTGCATACTTTCTTGCGATCACTGGATCAATCTCGGGATCTGGGTTTGCAAGTGCGAAAACAATGGAACCCTTAGCCATCGAGGCAACATCAGATTCAGTTAATACATTAGGTGCGCTAACACCAATGAATATATCTGCACCGATCATTGCTTCAGATATCTTGCCCGTGAAATTAGTCGGATTACTGTTATTGATAAACCATTGCTGCATGGAATCATCAGATTTCATGTCGTTATGAATTACTCCATGGTGATTAAAGCCGATAATGTTGCTTGCGCCATCTAGAGTTAACAACCGCGCAATTGCATTACCTGCTGCGCCAACACCACTTAGAACAATCTTTGCAGACTTCAAGTCTTTCTTAACTAATTTAAGGGCGTTACGAAGTGCAGCTAGAACCACAATCGCAGTACCGTGTTGGTCATCGTGGAAAACTGGGATGTCTAATAGCTCGCGCAGGCGTGCTTCAACTTCAAAGCAACGAGGTGCAGAGATATCTTCAAGGTTGATGCCACCATAGACGGGCGCAATCAACTGCACTGTGCGAACGATTTCATCAACATCTTGAGTATCTAAACAAACAGGCCATGCATCAACATCGGCAAAGCGCTTAAATAAGGCCGCCTTACCTTCCATCACAGGTAGCGCAGCGGCTGGGCCGATGTTTCCAAGGCCTAAAACAGCTGATCCATCGGTTACAACAGCGACAGTATTGCGCTTAATAGTAAGGCGACGTGCATCTGATGGGTCAGCAACGATTGCTTGGCAAATACGAGCAACACCCGGTGTGTAGGCCCGTGATAAATCATCACGAGTCTTTAGTGGC
>WLDZ01000038.1 GCA_009704515.1 Actinomycetota bacterium | reverse complement strand
TCAATGGTATGAGTTTCTCAGAGGCGGGGAATTCCATGGCGCGTACCTTATCCTCATCATATGGAATTTGTTAAGTCGCTCTTATCTCCCGAGTCAATTGTGGGTGATCTTGGGCTAATCGGAGTCATTCTGATTATCTTTGCTGAGACTGGTTTATTAATTGGAATGGCATTTCCGGGTGATTCACTTCTCTTTGCAGCAGGTGTTGCGGCATCTGCAGTTGGTGAAAAACTTCTGGGTGGAGCAGCTCTTTCACCAGTTCCACTCTTTATTGGCACTGGTTTAGCGGCAATACTTGGATCTCAGGTTGGTTATTTATTTGGAGCTAAGTTTGGACCTAAGTTATTTGATAGGCCTGACGGGCGTTTCTTTACTCGCGCACGCGTAGAAAGTACCGAGAAGTGGATTTTGAGATATGGCGTGGGTAAAACGGTATTTATCTCTCGCTTTACCCCATTTGCGCGAACTTTGATTAACCCAATTATTGGAACCATTGGTTACCCTGCAAAGAAATTCTTATTCTGGAATATCTTTAGCGGTTTGATTTGGACACAAGGAATCGTAGGACTGGGATATTTCTTAGGAAATAGAGCAGATGGCGAAGTTAATGGTTATTTATTGCCATTAGTTGGTATGGCGCTCTGGTTGACTTTAATTCCAGTTGTCTATGAGGTGTATCGCGAACGTAAATTTAAGCGATCAAAGTCTTAAATTACAGACCGAGATCCGCTAGAGAGTAAGCAGCAAAGTACTCATAACCAGCGTCTTTTATTGCTTTCTCAGCACCGCGTTCAACGATTACAGCAACGCCGACAACAATTGCTCCAGCTTCCTTTAGCGCTTCTACCGCAGTAAGAACTGATCCACCTGTTGTTGAAGTATCTTCAACCGCTAATACGCGCTTGCCTGCAACATCTGGGCCTTCGATTCGGCGCTGAAGTCCGTGTGCTTTACCCTCTTTACGCACTACAAAAGAATCTAGCTTGCGCCCCTTACTGGCGGCTACATGCATCATCGCTGTAGCAACAGGGTCTGCGCCTAGTGTTAAACCACCAACAGCATCAAAATCTAAATTTTTGGTCAGCTCTAACATGACTTCGCCAACTAGTGGTGCCGCTTCGTGATCTAGTGTGATGCGGCGTAAGTCAACATAATAATCGGCCTCTTTGCCTGAAGAGAGTATGACTTTTCCATGAACAACGGCCTTGCTTTTGATCTGTTCACGTAGTTCGTTATATGCGCTCATATTCACATCTTACTCCCAGCTTCATATCTTCCTCTCCCCACTCTCCTGAGCTACTCTCCTTAAATGGCCTCCTTAGCGGAAGATAAAGACCGGTTAGCGATTTCGCGGCTATACGCACGCTTTGGTTTTGGTCCACGCCCTGGTGAATTTACCGAATCCCTCTCTCGTGGATTGCGATCAACTCAAGAGGCTTTTTTGGTGAAACCTGATTTAGCTCTAATACCGAGCCAGCTAAAAGTTCCTGATGTAGAAGATTTAGGTGACCGACCCGCGGCGGGCAGTGATGTTTCTGATGAATTCGGCACAAGGTTGCGAGAACAAAATCGTGGATTAGCACTCTGGTGGCTTGATCACATGGCAACGACAGAATTTGCACTTAATGAAAAGATGGTCTGGTTCTGGCATGGTCACTGGGCGACCTCTATAGAAAAAGTTAAGTTCGCACTTCCTATGTATGGCCAAAACCAAAGTTTGCGAACCTATGCACTCGGTGATTTTGCAACTATGAGTCGAGTGATGTTTCTCGATGGTGCGCTTCAGATTTGGCTTGATGGGCAAGATAACACTGCAAAGGCGCCCAATGAAAATCTGGCAAGAGAGTTTATGGAGCTATTCACCTTAGGGGTAGGCCGATATACCGAAGAAGATGTAAAGGCTTTATCGAGAATTTTTACCGGTTACACAGTGGCTCGCACAAGTGGAGAACTTAAATTTGTTCCACGTCGCCATGATTCATCCCCAGTTACATTATTGGGAAAAACAAAAAGTTTCTCAGCAGAAGAAGCTGTTGAATACCTAGTTTCCCGTAAAGATTGTTCACAATTTATCTCAGAGAGAATTTGGTATCGCTTTTTCTCCGAGAGCCAGACTTTGCCCAAGAGTTTTACTGGTACGGGTTTTGAGAATCGCAACATTGGTGAGTTGGTATCTACATTTATTAATTCGCCATACTTATCGGCGGAAAATATGCCGATGGTGAAAAGTCCAGTCGAGTGGTGTATTGCAATTTGTCGTGCATTTGAATTAGTGCCATCTCAATTTTCAAACCCTCAAACACTATTAAATCACCTTAGTAAGATGTCTCAAGTTCCCTTTATGCCACCTAGCGTTGGGGGATGGCCTGCTGGTGGAGCTTGGTTAACGAGCGCTTCTGCACAGTTCCGACTCTCTTTCTCTCAGTACTTGATCAAGTCGATTGATCTTGCACAATTGCGAGCAGTTCCGCGCGCTGATCGCATTAACTACTTAAGAGATCTCTTGGGTATATATCAACTCTCGTCGCGTACTGAAGATGCACTCCGTGCTGTGGTTGATGAACCAGCACGGTTGATTCTATTGTTAGTAAATAGTCCAGAATATTTGGTGGGTGCCTAATGGATACGCTATCTCGTCGTTTGTTCCTTAAATTAACTGCCACCGCATCAGTTGTTGGTGGTGCGCAAGTTCTCTCTTTAGATGAGATTGCATCTGCTGCTATTGCTAGACCATTACCTGCCAATACACCTATCTTGGTTGTTTTAACTTTGTATGGCGGTAATGATGGATTGAATACTGTTATCCCTTACAAGGATGGTTTGTATTACTCACTCCGTCCTGATATTTCTTACCCACAAGAAAAGGTTTTGCCTTTGAGTGACGGATTGGGGCTTAATCCATCTCTAGTTGGATTGAAATCTCTCTGGGATAAGAAGAAAGTTGCGATATTTAGGGGTGTTGGGTATCCCAACCCAAGCCAATCTCATTTCTCTTCTATGGCTATTTGGCAGAGTGGACAAAATAATTATCAATTGAGATCTGGTTGGTTAGGCCGTTGGGTTGACACCCAAAAGTTTGATCCGTTGCTAGCAATTAATTTAGGTTCAGTGCTCCCACCTTTGTTGGTGGGTGAAAAGCGCAGTGGATCGGTCCTACCTTTGGGTGGATATATCAAGCCTGTTGGTTCACTTGTCCGCGATTGTTCTAGGCTGGCGCTATCTTCACCCGGCGATAGTCCTCTTGCAGCTCAAGCTGCTTCATCTCTTAGAGATCTTCTTACTGTCTCAGCAGAGCTCTCACCAATCTTGAGTAGCCCTGCTCCTGCTCCGCTCGAGCTACCAACAATCAACGGCGGAAATGCTGGTGGAGATAATCAACTTTCACAGCAATTAGATTTAGTTTCTAAATTAATTAATGCTGGGGCGCCAACGCGTGTATGGACAACATCTCTTGGAGGTTTTGATACCCACGCTAACGAAGCCAACGCTCAAGCGGCTCTTCTCTCTAATGTTGATAAATCAATCACTCGTTTCTTCGCCCAATTAGCTCAATCAACTCGTGGCAAAGATGTCACTCTTTTAATTTATTCAGAGTTTGGTCGCCGCGTAGTTGCTAACGCATCTGCTGGAACCGATCATGGAACTTCTGGGCCAGTCTTTGTTATTGGAGAGAATATTCGTGGTGGTTTCTATGGAGACCAACCTTCATTGAAGTCCCTTGTTAAAGATAATCTCTCTGTCACAACCGATTTTCGAGATATCTACGCCTCGCTAATTGAAGGAATTCTGAAGACCCCTGCTACCGCAATACTTGGTGGGTGGAAAGGTCGAGTTAAGACTCTTCTTTATAAACAATAACTTTGGAGCTTTTACTTTTTCCAAGGGCTTTCGGTGGGTTTTCTTGCAGTAGCGCATCTACTTCTAGGCGAAGTTTCGCAACTTCGATTGCCATATTTGCCATTGCGCTTTCGAGTTCAATAATTCTTTTAACGCCGACATGGTTGATTCCTTCTCCTACAAGGCGCTGCACCATGCGAAGAGATGCGATATCTCGCAATGAATATCTACGATTGCGCCCGGTTGTGCGAGAAGGTGATACCAAACCTAAGCGATCGTATTGTCGTAAAGTTTGTGGGTGCAGTCCTGAAAGTTCAGCTGCAACTGAAATTACATAAAGTCCTGCATCTGAATCTAATTCGTTCTGTGGTTCATCTTTGCGATCATCGGTTGTCATGACAACGCCTTTGTTTTTAGATCTGCGCGGACATTTTGTTCTTGTGTGAGCTCTGCAAATTTCTTAAGTGTTTCAAGTGCTTCGCCATCAACGCGTTGTGGAATCTGTACTTCAATTGTGACTAGTAAATCTCCAGCGGTTGTGCCTTTTGTAACACCGCGTCCCTTGACGCGAAGTACGCGTCCTGTAGGGGTTCCAGGGGCTAAGCGAAGAGTTACTTCATCCCCTGAAAGTGTAGGAACTTTTATATCTGCACCAAGTGTTGCTTCAACAAAAGTAACTGGAACAGTGAGTGTGATGTTCTCGCCATTGCGTGAAAAGATTGGGTGAGGGGTTACATTTAATAAGATGAAGAGATCGCCAGGTCCTGCTTCACCCGGTGCACCTTTGCCCTTAACGCGAATCTTCACTCCATCTTTTACGCCAGCAGGAACTCGCGCAGTTATATCTTGACGAGTCTTGCCATCGACCGCAATTTTAAGTTCGAGTGTTGTGCCAAAGATTGCTTCTCTAAAAGAAATTGTTGATTCAGTCTGTAGATCTTGGCCTTTGCGTGGCCCGCGACGCATGCCAGCGCCACCGAAGAGATTTGCAAAAATATCTTGGGGGTTGCCGCCACCGAAGATATCCGAGAAATCTCCTGCACTACCTCCACCTGTAGGTGCGCGGAAACCGCCTCTTTCAAAGAGTGAGCGTGCTTCATCATATTCGGCACGTTTCTTTGCATCAGAGAGAATGTCATAGGCTTCAGAGACTGCTTTGAACTTCTCTTCGAGTGCGGTGTCGCCTTGGTTTTTATCAGGGTGTAAATCGCGCGCTAAAGTACGGTACTTCTTCTTAATCTCATCGGCGGTTGATTTTTTATCAACACCGAGGATCTTATAGAAGTCCTTCTCGTATAAATCTTTAGCGGCCATTGTGAATCCCTCTTACTCTGGCTCAGTAACTGCGACTCGGGCTGGACGTAAAATGCGCTCTTTGTACTTATATCCAGGTTGCAAAATCTTTGATGCGGTAGGTGCTGCAACATCTGCTGATGTTTCGTGCATTAACGCTTCATGGATTTGTGGATCAAAGAGATCACCTTCTTGACCGTATCGCTCAAGGTTGAAGCGAGTTGTCAGTGATGCAATTTGATCTGCAACAGCCTTGAACCCACCAGTGAGTTCGCCATGTGTGGATGCGCGGTCGATATCGTCCAAAGTAGCTAATAGCTCTGTTAATACAGCGGCAGTAGCCATCTCTGATGACACAGTGCGGTCGCGCTCTACCCGCTTGCGGTAATTAGCATATTCAGCTTGAAGTCTCTGAAGATCTGCAGTTAAGGATGCAACCGGGTCAATCTCTTGACCCGGCGCCTCCTCGGTAATCTCATTTGGGATTACTTCTTCAGTGGTAAGAACGTCTTCCGTTGAGATTTGATTCTCACTATCTATAGTCATTCGCTAAGACCAATTCCAATGCTCAACACTTTTGTGTCTCACTTGCTTTCCTCGTCTACAACTTCAGCATCTTCAACGCCATCTTCTGTTGAAGATGCGCCTTCTGCTTGCGCTGCTGCATTTGCATAGAGGGCTCCACCAAGAGCTTGAGAAATTGTTGAAACCTTCTCTGTTGCGCTCTTGATCATCTCGAAGTTTGCACCACCGAGAGTTGTCTTAAGTTCTTCGAGTGCTGCATCGAGTTCAGATTTCTGAGTCGCGAGCTCACCTTCGAACTTGCCTTCATTATCTTTAACGAACTTCTCTGTCTGGTAGAGCAGTGAGTCTCCAGTGTTGCGAATCTCTGCCTCTTCACGGCGCTGCTTATCTTCATTAGCGTGTGCCTCAGCATCTGCCATCATGCGATCAATCTCATCCTTGGAAAGAGCTGAACCACCCGTGATGGTCATACCTTGCTCTTTACCTGTTGCAAGATCTTTCGCTGATACATGAACGATTCCGTTAGCGTCAATATCGAATGTCACTTCGATCTGTGGAACGCCGCGTGGTGCTGGTGCAAGACCTGTGAGTTCGAACATTCCGAGCTTCTTATTGTAAGCAGCCATCTCACGCTCACCTTGGTAAGCCTGAATCTGAACAGCTGGTTGGCTGTCATCTGCTGTTGTAAAGATCTCTGAACGCTTTGTTGGGATAGTTGTATTGCGCTCGATCAACTTTGTCATAACGCCACCCTTGGTTTCGATACCAAGTGAGAGTGGTGTGACATCGAGAAGGAGAACATCTTTAACTTCACCCTTAAGAACACCTGCTTGAAGGGAAGCTCCAACAGCAACTACTTCATCAGGGTTTACGCCTTTATTTGGCTCTTTTCCGCCTGTTAATTCGCGAACTAAATCAACGACTGCTGGCATACGAGTTGATCCGCCAACAAGAACTACAGATTCGATTTTGCTGATTGCGATTCCGGCATCCTTAAGTACAGATTGGAAAGGCTTCTTGCAACGATCAAGTAGATCTGATGTCAGTGATTGGAACTGTGCTCGTGTGATTGTTTCATCCAAGAACAACGGGTTCTTCTCTGAATCAACAGTGATGTAAGGAAGGTTGATTGTGGCAGATTGTGAAGATGAAAGTTCAATCTTCGCCTTCTCTGCAGCTTCGCGGATACGCTGCATCGCCATCTTATCTTTTGTGAGATCAATGCCGTTTGCAGATCCGAATGTCTTTACAAGGTGATCAACGAGTGCTTGATCCCAATCATCTCCACCGAGGTGGTTATCACCTGATGTTGCCTTAACTTCAACAACACCATCGCCAATTTCAAGAAGTGAAACGTCGAATGTTCCACCACCGAGGTCGAAGACAAGAATGGTTTGTTCTTTATCAGCCTTATCAAGACCATAAGCGAGCGCAGCTGCAGTTGGTTCGTTGATGATACGTAGAACATTGAGTCCCGCGATCTCACCAGCTTCTTTTGTTGCTTGGCGTTCTGCATCAGAGAAGTATGCAGGTACTGTAATTACAGCATCGGTTACTGTTTCGCCGAGGTATGCCTCTGCATCGCGCTTTAACTTTTGTAGTACGCGCGCTGAAATTTCTTGGGCTGTGTAAGCCTTTCCATCAATATCGATAGTCCAGTTGGTGCCCATGTGGCGCTTTACTGAACGGATTGTGCGCTCAACGTTTGTAACTGATTGGCGCTTTGCAACTTCACCAACAAGAACTTCGCCATTCTTTGCGAATGCAACGATTGATGGTGTTGTGCGAGCACCTTCTGCGTTGGCGATAACTGTTGGTTCGCCGCCTTCTAGTACAGAGACGCAACTGTTTGTTGTTCCAAGATCGATTCCGACCGCTCTAGCCATTTGTATTACTCCTTCTACTTTTCTACGATTACTCGTCTCCCGAGCCAATTTGGGTCAGGGTTTCCTATCTGGGAGACCTGAGTCGATTCTAGCCAAAGGGTTGAGTCGATGCGACTCAGGTTTCTTGATACCTATAACTACCTAAGCCGTTGGGATATTCCCGCCCTAGCCATATGTGTCGCGGGGGCCGCGGCCGTTGGAGACTGAGCGTATGCCGCGCTTCCAAGAAGGAGCCTGTGGGCCAATAATCGTCAGATTTTCTACAAGGGCGCCGGGAGCGCTGGCGCGGATACGGCTTAAGAGATCATCTTGAGCGAGGTTGAGTTGGGTCGCCCAGGCGGTCGATGAGCATTGGATCAGTAGTTTGCCCTCGAGTAATGAGATTGGCGATGCATGTTGGGCAATATCAGTGCCAACAATGGTTGGCCAGGTAGCGAAGAGGTTTCCTTCAGCCAACCCGGAATCCCATTCGCGGTCTTTGACGAGGTCACCCAGGATTTCACTGACCAGAGTTGGGTCGCCAATGCTCTGGCCTCTTTCGGGACGGACGCGGACCTTCTTTATAAATCCTGTTTTGTAGGTGCGGAAAAGGTCAAGGGCAAGATCGCGCTTAGCCATTGGTTGCCTCCTTGCTTACAAAACCCG
>WLDZ01000037.1 GCA_009704515.1 Actinomycetota bacterium | reverse complement strand
TGTGCCACCCTTTGAAACAGAGACGAGGTTGTCACGGATGGTTGCACCATCTGTAGCTCCACCCTGCTCTGCAGCAAGTGCGATAAGGATTACTGCATCGTATGACTCAGCTGAGTATGAGAAGTCAGTAAGTGCTGGATCTACACCTAGTAGGCGCTTCTGGAAAGCGTCATCTGCAAATACACCAGGAAGAGTCGCCTTAACGCCCTTCATGATTCCTGCAGGTAGGTCTGCGTAAGCACCACTTGAGAGGTTTCCATCCACGAGGTATGTCTTGACCTTATCTGGTCCGATACCCTGCTTGATAAGTTCTGTGAAGATCTTTGCAGTCTCATCAAAACCAATGATTGCAATTGCATCTGGCTTTGCAGCCTTTGCCTTTGCAACATCAGCTGAGAACTCAGCAGCCTGTGGGTTGTAAACGATGTTTGTTGATGTACCTGAGAACGCTGCGATTGCGTACTTCGCAAGACCATTTCCGTATGCATCATCAAGGTTAAGGATTACGACGTTCTTAGCGCCTTCCTTTGCCATCAACTGACCCAAGACAGCGCCCTGGAAAGTATCTGATGGAGCGGTACGGAAGTAGAATCCTTCGTCCGCATATGAAGTGAAGTCAGGTGATGTGTTCGCTGGTGAGAAGTGAACAATTCCAGCACTTGCAATCTTGTCGATTACAGTGAATGAAACACCTGAAGATGCTGCACCAACAATTGCGCTGACGCCAGCTGCAATGTGTGCATCTGTTGTCTGCTGAGCAATGTCAGAGCTTGTATCGCCTGAATCGCCACGGAGGTGTTCGATGTTCTCTCCGAGAACTCCGCCAGCTTCGTTGATCTCAGCAACAGCTAGATCTACGCCTGCAAACTCAGGTGGGCCGAGGAATGCAAGGCTACCTGTCTCTGGAAGGAGTGAACCGATCTTTAACG
Source organism: Actinomycetota bacterium (assembly GCA_009704515.1). The sequence goes on along the minus strand of WLDZ01000037.1, from coordinate 7,429 downwards.
GTCCTCCAGAATCACTGCTGCTGCAACTTGTAAGAACAAGTGCAGCTGTAGCAGCGACAGCGACGAGCGCTGCTTTATTAAACTTCTGCATGTTTTCCCTTTCGATGGTAGACCCCAAAGACCCCGATTGGAGTCAAGGTCTGGTCTGGGGCGAGTTTAGCCGTCAAGAGGGGTGAGCGGAAAGACTTTACGAGAGATATTTTGGGATATTTGAGCGCGAGAATGGCCCATCGGGCGCTAAGCAGGTACTAGAGAGGCACTGCATCCGGATTTATTACGGCTGCGGCGACCTCTTTCATCGTTAGTCGGCGGTCCATTGCCGCCCGCTGAATCCAAGAAAATGCCTCGGGCTCAGTCAGGTTCAGTGCCGACATCAAGATTCCTTTTGCTCTATCAATGAGCTTACGGGTCTCAAGTCGTTCATGCAGATCTGCGACCTCTGCAGCAAGAGATGTCATCTGAGTATGGCGACTGACTGCTATCTCAATCGCGGGTACAAGATCTCCAATACTGAATGGCTTGACTACATAGGCCATTACTCCAGCATCGCGAGCTCGTTCAACAAGTTCTCGTTGGCTAAATGCTGTCAGCATGAGAACTGGCGCGATATCGATTATTGCCTGGGCGGCAGAGATTCCGTCGAGAACGGGCATCTTTACATCGAGGATGCAGAGATCTGGGCGATGCTCTCGTGCCAGATCAATTGCCTCTTGACCATTCGTCGCTTCGGCGCAGACCGTATATCCCGCTTCTCTAAGCATCTCGATGAGATCCATGCGGATGAGAGCCTCATCTTCGGCGACAAGAATTCTGACTGGCTTGGCGCCTACATCGATTGTTGATTCTTCTGACATGTGCCTCGAGTCGGATTCGAACCGACACTATGCAGTGTTTGAGACTGCCCTCTCTACCGTTGGAGTACCGAGGCTTACATTGGTAATCCTACCCGAAGAGAGGTTAAATGAAGTACCCCTGATTCGCTGATCGGGTTTAACAGATCAGGATTACTTATATGCAGGTACTACGCCATTAACCGCGTCACCGACTCGATGTACGCGCATCGCATTGGTTGAGCCAGGAATTCCTGGAGGTGCACCCGCGATAATCATCACCATCTCGCCGATTTCCGCACGCTTTGAATCAATAAGTAATTTATCAGCCTGAAGAACCATATCGTCGGTGTGCTTAACCATTGCGACTACCACGGGCTCGATTCCCCATGAGAGAGCAAGGCGATTGTAAGTGCCAACTTCAGGGGTGATTCCGAGGATTGGGATATGTGAACGTAGACGTGAGATGCGTCGAGCAGAGTCACCGGACTGTGTAAACGTAACAAGGTACTTGGCACCAAGTACATCGCCCACTTCAGCCGCTGCTTTAGTCACTGCGCCACCTTTGGTGCGTGGTGCGTGAGTCAGCGGACGAATACGATCGAGGCCTTGCTCTTCAGTGCGTTCGATAATGCGAGCCATTGTTTGTACTGTCTCAATTGCAAATTCACCAACAGATGTCTCTCCGGAGAGCATCAAGGCATCAGCGCCATCGAGTACAGCGTTAGCGCAATCTGTTGCTTCTGCGCGAGTAGGTCGTGAATTTGTAATCATTGAATCCAACATCTGAGTCGCCACGATTACAGGTTTAGCCGCATCACGAGCAAGCTCAATACAACGCTTCTGGACCATTGGAACATCTTCAATTGGCATCTCTACACCTAGATCACCACGAGCAACCATAATGCCGTCAAAGGCGTTTACGATTTCTTCTAAATTGTCTACAGCTTGTGGCTTTTCAATCTTTGCAATAACAGGAATGTGAATACCTACTTCATCCATGATTGCATGGACATCTTTAATGTCAGCTGCATTTCTCACAAATGAGAGAGCAATGAAATCTGCACCTGCGCGAAGGCCCCAACGCAGATCATCACCATCTTTTTCAGACATTGCAGGAACAGATACTGCTACTCCAGGTAAATTGATTCCCTTGTTATTACTCACCGCTCCGGGTTCGATGCATTTGGTGACAACATCGTTGCCCTTAACTTCGACGACTTCAACAGTTACTTTTCCGTCATCAATAAGAATGCGATCGCCTGGCTTGCAATCTCCAGGGAGGCCTTTATATGTTGTGCCAACACGATCCTTCGTACCCGAAATCTCATCTGTAGTGATTGTGAAAATATCTCCACGCTTAAGGTCATGTGGACCATTTTCAAAGCGAGCCAGACGAATTTTGGGACCTTGTAGGTCAACCAGAATTGCAACCGCTTTACCTGCATCAAGGGCGCTCTTGCGAACTAAATCTAATCTAGCTTGGTGTTCTTCATAGGAGCCATGTGAGAGATTGAGTCTTGCCATATTCATGCCTGCTGCAATGAGCTCACGAACTTTCTCGGGAGATTCAACTGCTGGACCCATCGTGCATACAATTTTCGCTCTGCGCATGACGCTACCTTATCTATTGTTAAAGCTACGGTTAAGTAGTGAAACGCATTGAACGAAAATGATTACGTAAAATGTATTTACTATTTCCTATTTTATTTTTTCCTAAGAATTAAACGAGAAGTTGTCGTGTAGTTGGTTCAATCGGAGAAGGTAACTGTGTCTCCCCCATGAGATATGAATCAACAGCTGCGGCAGCAGATCGTCCCTCAGCAATAGCCCAAACAATGAGAGATTGTCCACGACCCGCGTCTCCTGCAACGAAGACGCCTTCTTCGCTTGTTTGGAATGAAGCATCGCGAGCAATATTCCCACGATCATCGAGCTTTACTTCAAGCTGATCAATGAGAGCGGTCTTCTCTGGACCAGTGAATCCCATTGCAAGAAAGGCAAAATCTGCTGGGAGTTCACGCTCTGAACCAGGAACACTTATAAACTTTCCATCCTTGAATTCAGTTTCGACGATACGAATTGCACGTAAATTTCCAGCGCCATCGCCCAAGAATTCTTCAGTGCTAACTGCGAAGATTCTGTTATCGAGCTCTTCATGCGCGCTGGATACACGGAAAATCATTGGGTATGTTGGCCATGGCTGTGCAGATGGACGTTCCTCTGTTGGACGAGGCATGATCTCTAACTGCGTAACACTGGCTGCACCTTGACGCACAGATGTACCGAGGCAATCTGCTCCAGTATCTCCTCCACCAAGAATTACAACATGCTTTCCGGCAACATTAATCTCTGGAACTTCTACTTCACCCAGTGCTTGCTTGTTACCCCACGGCAAGAATTCCATCGCTTGATAGACACCCTTGAGTTCGCGACCCTTGATTGGTAAATCGCGCCATTGAGTTGCTCCAATAGCTAGAACAACAGCGTCGTAACGAGTGCGTAGAGCAGAACCTGTAATTTCAACTCCGATATTTACACCAGGGCGAAAACGAGTTCCTTCTTGTTCCATCTGCGAAAGGCGACGGTCGAGAATATTTTTCTCCATCTTAAACTCAGGAATTCCATAGCGAAGAAGTCCACCGATCTTGTCAGCTCTTTCGTAGACAGCAACTGTATGTCCTGCGCGAGTCAACTGTTGTGCAGCCGCCAACCCAGCTGGACCTGATCCGATTACTGCAACTGTCTTTCCAGTGAGGCGCTCTGGCGGCATAGGTTTAACAGCACCAAAGCCAAAACCTTCTTCAATTGTGCGTAGTTCTACCTGCTTGATTGTGACTGCATCTTGATTGATTGCAACCACACAAGCGGTTTCGCATGGCGCTGGGCAGAGGCGACCAGTGAACTCTGGGAAATTATTTGTAGCGTGCAGGCGATCGAGCGCATCAGATTTATATCCGCGCCACATTAAATCGTTCCACTCAGGAATTAGATTGCCGAGTGGACAACCGTTATGACAGAACGGGATGCCACAATCCATGCAACGTCCCGCCTGCTTCTGAAGATGCTCGAAGCTCTGTGGCTCGTAGACTTCACGCCAATCCTTAATACGAACATCAACTGGGCGACGCTTTGGAGTTTCGCGCGGCGTCGTCATAAATCCTTTTGGATCACCCATTTGCTGCTACCTCCATTACATATTGGTCGATTGGTAAGCCATCTTTTGTCGCTCGCTCAATGGCGGCCAGAACACGCGCGTAATCACGTGGCATTATCATGGAGAAACGAGTTACTGATGAATCCCATGAAGCGAGTAGATCTGAAGCTACCTGCGAACCTGTCTCTACATGGAAATCAGAGATGATTGATTTCAATATCTCGCGCTGATCTGCCGGAACGGCTAAAACATCGACCATATCTCCATTTACTTGCGCGCTATCAAGATCTAACACAAATGCCCGACCACCTGACATACCCGCAGCGATGTTGCGGCCAGTAGCACCGAGAATTACCACAGTGCCACCTGTCATGTATTCCAGAGCGTGGTCTCCCACGCCCTCAACTACTGCGGTTGCACCAGAGTTACGAACACAGAATCGCTCTCCGACGAGCCCACGAATGTAAATTTCGCCAGAAGTTGCTCCGTACCCAATCACGTTTCCAGCGATTACATTCTCTTCTGAAGCAAACTTTGCTTTCTCATCAGGACGAACGATTACGCGTCCGCCAGAAATTCCCTTGCCGACATAGTCGTTGGAATCACCATAGAGACGAATGCTCATTCCTGCGGGTGTGAATGCAGCGAGAGACTGTCCTGCTGATCCGTGCAGTGAGATATCGATAGTTCCCTTAGGTAGACCTGCTTCGCCGAAGCGTCGAGTTATCTCTGCGCCTAACATCGTTCCAACGGTTCGATTGACGTTGCGAACTGGAAGATTAATTCGAACCGGTTCACTCTTTTCAAGTGCTGCCGCAGATAGTTCAATGAGCTTGTTATCAAGTGCTGCAGCAAGACCGTGATCTTGCACAGTTGTGCGGTGTAGAGCAGATGGAACATCTGGACGGGTAAGAAGTGGAGAGAGATCTAGACCGCTCGCCTTCCAATGATCGACAGCTGCCTTGGTCTCTAGATATTCAACATGACCAATTGCCTCTTGAATAGTGCGGAAACCTAACGATGCCAAAATTTCGCGGACTTCTTCGGCGATGTATTCGAAGAATGTCTCAACAAATTCAGGTTTTCCAGAGAAACGCTTACGTAGCTCTGGGTTCTGAGTTGCAACACCGACTGGACATGTATCTAGGTGACATACGCGCATCATGATGCAACCAGAAACAACTAGTGGAGCAGTTGCAAATCCGTATTCTTCTGCACCCAACAAGGCTGCAATAACGACATCGCGTCCAGTCTTGAGCTGGCCATCAGCCTGAACAACAATGCGATCGCGTAGTCCATTAAGAAGTAGTGTCTGTTGAGTCTCGGCAAGTCCGAGTTCCCATGGAGCGCCAGCATGCTTGAGTGATGTCAGTGGTGATGCACCTGTTCCACCATCGTGGCCTGAGATCAGAACAACATCTGCGTGAGCTTTTGATACTCCAGCCGCAACTGTTCCGACGCCAACTTCTGCTACAAGTTTGACGTGTACGCGTGCATTCTTATTTGCATTCTTAAGGTCGTGAATCAGTTGAGCGAGATCTTCAATTGAATAAATATCGTGATGAGGTGGAGGTGAAATCAAGCCAACGCCTGGGGTTGAGAATCGCGCCTTAGCGATCCATGGGTAGACCTTGTTGCCAGGTAGCTGTCCACCTTCACCGGGCTTTGCTCCTTGTGCGATTTTGATCTGAATATCATCAGCGTTGACGAGATAGTTGCTGGTAACTCCAAAACGACCTGATGCGACCTGCTTAATTGCAGAGCGCTTTGAATCGCCGTTCTCCATCGGGATAAAGCGAGAAGCGTCTTCTCCGCCCTCACCTGTGTTGGATTTTGCACCCAAACGGTTCATAGCGATTGCAAGAGTCTCGTGCACCTCTTGCGAGACCGAACCGTAAGACATGGCACCCGTGGAGAAGCGTTTTACAATCTCTGAGATTGGCTCAACTTCATCGATAGAGATTGGGGTGCGCTCTGCAAACGAGAAGAGGCCACGGAGCGTCATTAGATTCTTGCTTTGATCATTAATCAAAGTTGTGTAGCGCTTAAAGATGTCATAACGCTTGGTGCGGGTTGCATGCTGCAACGCAAAGACTGTCTCTGGATTAAAGAGGTGCGGTTCGCCATCGCGACGCCATTGGTATTCACCGCCGACTGCTAATTTCTTCGCGCCAGGAATCTCTCCCCCTGGTGGATATGCCAAGAAGTGACGCTTGATAGTTTCTTCAGCAATTACATCGAGACTGACTCCACCAAGACGAGAGGTTGTCCCAACGAAAAATTCGTCGACAACATCTTGAGCTAGACCAATCGCTTCAAAAACTTGTGCTCCTGTGTAGGAAGAGATGGTTGAAATACCCATCTTTGACATCACCTTAAGGACACCCTTACCGAGCGCCTTGATAATGTTGCGGACTGCCTTCTCTGGAGTGATACCGCTGATTGCGCCTTGGCGCACCAAATCTTCAGCTGATTCCATCACGAGATACGGATTAACTGCAGCTGCTCCGTAACCAATGAGAAGAGCTACATGGTGAACTTCTCGAACATCGCCAGCTTCAACGACAAGACCTACCTGTGTACGGGTCTTCTCGCGAATCAGATGGTGGTGAACGGTCGCTGTAAGTAGAAGTGAAGGGATTGGGCAATCTTCCGCATCTCCATCGCGATCAGATAGAACGATGACATGCGCTCCATCAACAATCGCTTGTGAAACTTCGCGCTTAATCTCTTCTAGACGGTTTCGAAGAGTGTTGCCATCACCATTTACTGGAAAGAGCCCACGCACGACATAACTTGCCAACTCTGGATACTCATCATCAGCGTTTACGTGAATAATCTTTGCGAGCTCATCATTATCAATGACAGGGAAGGCAAGTGAGATTTGTCTGCATGATTCTGGTCCTGGATCCAGCAAGTTGTACTCAGGGCCAATTGATCCACCAAGACTTGTGACAAGCTCTTCACGAATAGCATCTAGTGGTGGGTTAGTAACTTGAGCGAAAAGCTGGGTGAAGTAATCAAAGAGCAGACGAGGTTTATTTGAGAGCGCCGCTAACGGAGTATCGCTACCCATTGAGCCGAGCGCTTCTCCCCCGCCCTTAGCCATAGGCGCAACGATTATCTTCAGTTCTTCTTCGGTATAGCCGAATGCTTTTTGGCGGCGAACCACAGATTTGTGTGGATAAATAATGTGCTCGCGCGGTGGAAGCTCAGAGAGCTTGACCATGCCATCGCGTAACCACTGACCATACGGCGCTGCATCAGCCAATGAGTCTTTGATTTCGCCGTCTTCAATAATTCGTCCAGACTTAATATCAACAAGGAACATTTTGCCTGGTTGCAAGCGGCCCTTACGAACAATCTTCTCCGCGGCAAAATCCAAGACACCAACTTCAGATGCCAAAACAACAATGCCATCTTCAGTAACCCAATATCTGGA
>WLDZ01000036.1 GCA_009704515.1 Actinomycetota bacterium | reverse complement strand
GCCGATGGATACATCGCGATCATGGCATACATGGACCGAGACGCTGACAGCAAGTTAGCTGAGCTTCGGAAAATCATTTCGACTAAGGCAGGACGCCCAGTAACTTTTGGATGGGGTCCACGGTTCTTGCACTCAACCGGACAATTTCATAAAGCAGGCCAACCTAATGGTTCGTTCCTGCAAATTACAGGCGGCTTTGATGTCGATTATGAAGTTGCTGGGAAAGAGTTTGGTTTTGCAACACTAATTACTGCGCAAGCTCTTGGTGACGGCCGTGCTCTGATACAAAGAAAATACCCACTTCTGCGACTTCATTGTATAAATCGCAAAGCAGGCATTGACCAAATTCTTGCAGTTGCTCAATCTCTTTAGACTCTTTAGAGCTAAAAATTACTACTCGTCGTCTTCTCCGCGAAGTTTGCGTAGCGCGTCCTCAAGAATCTTCTTACCTTCGGCATCTGTGCGTCGTTCTTTTACATATGCAAGGTGAGTCTTGTAAGGGACATTAACGACAGCGTTAGGTGTGTTGTTACGATCGCGACCTGCTGGCAAACCACACTTTGGGCAATCCCATTGATCTGGAGTAACAACTGATTCTTCAACTGCAAATGAAACTGGAGTTTCGTGTCCCTTGCCGCACCAGTAGAGAACTACTGAACGCTCGATTCGATCGCCGCGCTCGGCTTCGCCCATTGGTCCTGCGCCAACGCGACTGCCACGTATTGCACTAGCCATTTATTTAGCCCTTCAATACAAGTGATAAACCAATGACGCCTGAGAACCAGAGGCCACCAACAACAATTGTGATGCGATCAAGATTCTTTTCAACTACTGATGAGCCGCCGTAGTTAGATGAGATACCACCACCGAACATATCTGAAAGGCCTGAACCCTTACCCTTATGAAGCAAGACAAGCAGAATCATCAAGATGCTGGTGATGACTAGAAAGATGGAAAGACCTATTTTCACTGAAAAACTCCTCGAACGGCTAGGGGGTAAGGATAGCGAATCTTCACTGGCTCGACTTACTCTGGTTGAGCGTGGAACTTCACAATTTTTGCCAACTCTTCTGGGTCCAGGCTCGCTCCCCCGATAAGCGCGCCATCAACATCAGGCTGCTTCATAATTTCGGAGATATTTGAGGATTTAACAGAACCACCGTAGAGAATGCGCATATTTGCAGCAATCTCAGAGGATCCGATTTGTTCAACTTCTTCACGGATAGCAGAGCAGACTTCTTGCGCATCCTCAGGTGTCGCTGTCTTGCCTGTGCCAATCGCCCAGACTGGTTCGTAAGCGATAACAATCTTCTTAAGCTCTGGCTTTGTAAAACCTTCTAGACCTGCGCGAACCTGTCGGATTACATGTGAAACATGTGCCCCTGATTCGCGGATAGGAAGCTCTTCACCGACACAGAAGATTGGAGTTAACTCATTGGCTAGGGCAGCTTTAATCTTGCGATTTACGAGAGCATCGTCTTCATTATGAATTGCTCGGCGCTCTGAATGACCGATCACAACAAAGGTGCAACCAAGTTTGGCCAGCATAGATCCTGAAATATCCCCAGTGAAAGCGCCTGATGATTCAGGTGAAAGATCTTGCGCTCCGTACTGCAGACGTAAACGATCTCCATCGACCATTGTCTGAATCGATCTGATATCGGTGAATGGAGGAATAATTGCAAGATCTACAGCATCGTAATCTTTATCATCTAATGAATAGACCAATTTTTGAGCGACAGCGATCGCTTCGAGGTGGTTGAGGTTCATCTTCCAGTTACCTGCCATTAAGGGCTTACGCATTTTTGCTCCTCGGTGCTTTCATTTTTCTCGGTCAGGGATCTTAAATCTATTTATAAATCTAAAGCTACTAGGCCTGGAAGTTCTTTACCTTCAAGGTATTCAAGTGAGGCGCCACCGCCAGTTGAGATGTACCCGAATTGATTATCGCTAAAACCAAGGGCGCGAACGGCTGCTGCAGAATCGCCGCCTCCTACCACTGAAATGCCTGATACCTCAGTGAGTGCTTGAGCAACAACCTTAGTTCCTGCAGCAAATGCTGGAAATTCGAAGACGCCCATTGGGCCATTCCAGAATACAGTCTGACATCCGCGAATTGCAGCTGCAAAAACTTCTGCTGAAACGGGACCAATATCTAATCCCATCTGATCTCCCGGAATCGCATCTGCTGCGACAACAGTTGGTGTTGCGTCAGCAGAGAAAGTTGGTGCAACCACAATATCTGTCGGAAGAATCAGCTGGACGCCCTTCTCCTTCGCTTCTGAGATGAGCGCGCGAACTGTGTCGAGCATCTCTGCTTCAACCAACGATGTGCCAATCTCTTTTCCCTGCGCAGCGAGGAAGGTGAAGACCATTCCGCCACCGATTGCCATTACATCTACCTTGCCTAGGAGGTTAGATATAACACCCAACTTATCTGAAACCTTTGAGCCACCCAAGACAACGCCGAAGGGACGGGCAGGATTGTTGGTCAACTTCTTAAGTACTTCAACCTCTGCCGATACTAAAGTTCCGGCAGCATGGGGAAGAAGTTTTGGAAGATCGTAGACAGATGCATGCTTGCGATGCACCGCTCCAAATCCGTCGCCAACATAGAAGTCAGCGAGTGAAGCTAATTCATGTGCAAATATTGAGCGCTCTGATTCGTCTTTAGAAGTTTCTGCCGAGCTAAATCGAATATTCTCAAGGAGCAGAATTTCACCCTGCTTCAGATTTGCGGCCTTTTCGGTGATTTCAGCGCCAGTGATTCCACCAGGAAATTGAACTGGTTTGCCAAGAAGCTCAGAGAGCCTGACAGCTATAGGTGCTAGTGATAACTCAGCTTTTACTTCACCCTTTGGGCGACCTAGATGTGCCGCAACTACTAACGAAGCTCCTTTTGCAAGGAGTGCATTGATTGTTGGTAGTGAGGCGCGAATTCTTCCATCATCGGCAATGACTCCACCCTTGAGCGGAACATTTAAATCGCAACGAAGGAAAACTCGCTTACCTTGTACATCTAGGTCCCCAAAAGAGCTCATTAAATTAGAGGCTCTTTCCTACATAGCCGACGAGGTCTACCAGGCGGTTTGAATAACCCCACTCATTGTCATACCAGCCAACAACTTTGACAGTCGTGCCAATTGCCTTGGTGAGCTGAGCATCGAAGATACAAGAAGAAGGATCGGTGACAATATCTGAAGAAACAATCGGATCTTCAGTATATGAAAGGTATCCCTTGAGCGGACCATCCGCAGCCTTCTTCATCGCTGCATTGATCTGCTCTGCTGTTGCTTCCTTAGCAAGTTCGACTGTGAGGTCGGTGGCTGAACCAGTTGGAACTGGTACGCGCATTGCGAAACCATCAAGTTTTCCCTTTAGCTGTGGAAGAACGAGAGAAATAGCCTTAGCTGCTCCAGTTGAGCTAGGGATGATGTTTGTTGCTGCAGCACGTGCGCGACGTAGGTCCTTATGTGGGAAGTCAAGAATTACCTGGTCATTTGTATATGCGTGAATAGTGGTCATCAAACCACGAACGATTCCGAACTCTTCATCGAGAACCTTTGCCATTGGCGCAAGGCAGTTAGTTGTACAAGAAGCATTTGAAATTACATGGTGGTTAGCAGGGTCATATTTCTCGTGATTAACGCCCATGACAACAGTTATATCCTCATCAGTAGCAGGCGCTGAGATGATTACCTTCTTAGCTCCAGCACTAATGTGCTTCTTCGCATCAGCAGCCTTTGTAAAATGGCCTGTTGATTCAATAACAATATCTGCACCGACGCTAGCCCATGGAAGATTTGCTGGATCGCGATCTGCAAAGACTTTAAAAGTCTTGCCTGCGACAGTAATTGAATCCTCTGTATATGAGACCTCTAGGCCGAGACGACCAAGGATTGAGTCATACTTCAAAAGGTGTACAAGGGTTGCATTATCGGTTAGGTCGTTTATTGCAACAATATTGATATTTGGGTTGGTCAACGCGGCGCGAAAGAAGTTGCGGCCAATCCGTCCAAAACCATTGATTCCGACATTAATCATTTTCAATCCTCATCTATCTCAAATTTCTTTGATTTGGGCTCTGCAGGGGTAGCTAAAAAATTATTCGAAGCCCTACAGGGTAGCTTTACTTGCGCCACAACATTGGGGAACGAGCTCAGGATACCAGTCTAAACGCTTACTCTCCGAGCAAATCAGGCGAGAGGCCAGCCTCAGTATCGGGAATTCCGAGCTCACCTGCACGTTTATCTGCCATGGCGAGCAATCGGCGGATGCGACCAGCGATTGCATCTTTGGTCATCGGTGGTGAAGCTAAAGAACCCAGTTCCTCAAGGCTTGCTTGACCGTGAGCAATACGAAGTTCACCTGCTTCTCTGAGATGATCCGGAACAGTCGGACCAAGGATTTCCATCGCACGCTGTACGCGGGCAGCTGCAGCTACAGCGGCACGTGCAGAGCGACGCAGGTTTGCATCATCGAAGTTAGCAAGACGATTTGCAGTAGCACGAACCTCGCGTCGCATACGACGTTCTTCCCAAGCTAGGACACTCTCATGTGCGCCCAATCGCGTAAGTAGATTTCCGATTGCATCACCATCACGGATTACAACACGATCTATGCCGCGAACTTCACGAGCCTTGGCGGCAATATTTAATCTCCGTGCAGCTCCTACCAGTGCGAGTGCAGCTTCTGGACCCGGACAAGTAATCTCAAGTGAAGAGGATCTACCTGGTTCGGTCAATGAACCATGTGCCATAAAGGCCCCACGCCAGGCAGCTTCAGCATCACAAACATTTGCAGCAACTACTTGAGGGGGAAGTCCACGGATTGGACGACCATGTGAATCGATGAGACCTGTTTGGCGGGCTAACGCTTCTCCAGCTTCGATTACCCTAACAACATATCGTGAACCTTTTCGCAGGCCACTAGAAGTCAAAACTGCAAGGTCGCTATCGTGACCGTAAATATCTGCAATATCTTTCTTCAGGCGTCTAGCGGATTGAGAAGTATCGAGTTCGACTTCAATTACGACCTTTCCTGAGGCTATGTGTAAACCGCCCGCGAAACGCAAAAGAGATGACACTTCGGCCTTGCGGCAGCAGGGTTTAGTAATGGTGAGTCTGCTTAGCTCATCCTTTACTGCCGCTGTCATTGCCATGGGGATATCAAACCAGTATTTTGCGAGCTATGTGAGTGAAAGCCGAAGTTAATTTCTGCTCGTTATGGTGAAAATGCGCTGTTGGCTCGCGTAAATCTCCTTCATAGAAGGCGCTACCTTTCGCTGCGAGTAGTTCACGAAGCCCTCCCATATCTCCTTGGTTCGAATCCGCTACAACTACATCAAAGTGAAGATCAGGGGCATATTGGAAGAGAATTTCGCAATGCTCGCGAGGTGAGTAACCCGCAAATTCTCCCCCACCTGACTCCCCTTTATCTGTGTCGAGATTGAGTAAGAGAATCTTCTTTGCACTAGAAGCTGTAATCGCATCGCGTAGCGTGGGAACCAGCAGATGTGGCAACACACTAGAGAACCATGAACCTGGTCCCATCGTGATCCAATCGGCCTCTGAAATTGCAGCGGTTACTTCTTCTCTAACCTCAGGATTTGCTGGGGATAGTCGAAGAGATTCAAGTCGACCCTTTGTTGTAGCAACAGCAACTTGACCATGTGCCTCGATAGTTCTGCCATTGTTATTAAAAGAAGCATCTATTGATAGTGGCTCAGCAGTCATCGGTAGAACTCGGCCAACAACTTTTAGTAACGCTCCAACTTGATCCAATCCAGCCACAACATCTTCATCGCGATCCCAGAGTGCGGCTAGAAGTAGGTTTCCCATAGCATGTCCATCTAGGGGGCCATTGCTTGTGAATCTGTATTGCATAATCTGAGCCCAATTTCGCCCCCAATCATCATCTGCACATAGCGCTGCAAGTGCCATTCGCAAATCTCCTGGAGGAACAATTGGAAATTCTTCGCGCAATCGACCGCTGGAGCCTCCGTTATCTGCAACTGTAACAATGGCAGTGATATTGCTAGTAATTGCTCGAAGTGCTTTTAGCGTCGCGGCCAAACCATGACCACCACCAAGTGCTGCAACCTTTAAGTCAGAAATCATTCTCTTCCCACGTCACGGTGTGTTGCATGCGCAGAGATTGCGAACTCTCCTTGCGCAGAATTAAGCTGATTGGAGATTTCTCGGGCAACTGAAACAGAGCGATGCTTGCCCCCAGTACATCCGATTGCAATAGTTACATACTTCTTTCCTTCACGAAGGTAACCAGGAATCATCTTTTCTATGACTGCGACATAGGATGCAACGAAATCTGAGACACCTTCGCTGCTGAGAACATGATTAAAAACTTTCTCGTCTAGACCAGAAAGTGGACGAAGTTCTGGAACCCAATGCGGATTGGGAATGAATCTGCAATCAAGAACAATATCGGCATCTACTGGGATACCGTATTTATAACCAAATGAGAGAACATTGATTCGAAGCGCTTGCCCTATTCCTGCCGCAAATATCTCTCCAGTTCTCTTCTCTAGTTGATGAACATTGAGGTTGGAAGTATCGATAACGACATCTGCTTGTGATCGCAGTTCTTCGAGTTTGACGCGTTCTCGAGCGATGCCATCGACAATTCGATCTCCTGATTGAAGTGGGTGTGGGCGCCTAGTTGACTCAAACCGTTGCACTAGCGCTTGATCAGTGGCATCCAAGAAGAGAAGCCTGTAATCGATTGCAGCGCCCTTAAGGTTAACGAGAGCCGAGCTCAGGGCATCAAAGAATTTTCCACCACGGACATCAACAACAACAGCAACGGAAGCTTCGCTTTTGGACATTTCCACCGCGAGTTCAGGCAGCAATGATGGTGGCAGATTATCAACTACATGCCAGCCCAAATCTTCTAACGCATGAGCCACTGTTGAACGACCAGCACCTGACATACCCGTCAAGATTAGAAATTCGCGACTACCCATAGCCCTATTCTGCCCTAAAGCTCAACTATGCGTAATCTCTCCTGTTTGCATATCAATCGATACTCCCGCTTCCGTTACGCCCGCTTGCGATAATCCTGAGAGGGATGAGAGATGAGTAAAGATGATGCCACCAATCGTCGCACCAATTCCTGGGGTAGATGTGAGTTCATCAAGGGATGCTTTTCGAATAGCAGTCACACTGCCGAAGCGATCTAGTAAAGCTTTACGCCTGCTCTCCCCTAGCTGAGGAATCTCATCGAGAAGTGACTCGAGCATCACCTTAGAACGTTTCGATCTATGGAAAGTTATCGCGAATCGATGAGCTTCATCGCGAATTCGTTGCAGTAAATACATTCCTTCACTCGATCTCGGCAGGATAAGCGGGTCGCTGCTATGGGGTGTCCATACCTCTTCTAATCTCTTCGCTAATCCAACAAGGGCGATATCTGAGATTCCTAGTTCGTCCAGTGCCCGCTGCGCTGCTGCGACTTGCGGAGCACCGCCATCAACGACGATAAGTTGAGGAGGGTATGCAAATTTTGAAATCCGACCGCCTGTCTCGGCAACTTCGCTGTGATTGACTTGCTTGTCAGCCAACAGTCTTTTCATTCTTCGGGTAATGACTTGATGCATTGCGCGTGTGTCGTCAGTTGCAGTTTCGGTATCAATTGCAAAGCGTCGGTATTCAGATTTTTTGGCTAGACCATCTTCAAAAACCACCATAGACGCAACTACGGAAGTTCCAGATATATTTGAAATGTCATAGCACTCAATACGTAAAGGTGTTCTCGGTAACTCTAAGGCTTCTTCCAACTCGATTAGAGCTTTTCCAGAAACAGCGGCATCGGTTGCGCGTTTACTCATAAACTGAACGAGTGCATAATGGGCATTTCTTTCAACGGTCGTAAGCAATTCAACTTTATCGCCGCGCTGCGGAACTTTCAGCGAAACTTTAAACCCAGCTAAAGAACTCAACCACTCCGCTAGCGCTTCACGATCGGTCGGTTCTTGATTGATGTGAATAGCCGAGGGAATATCAAGTGTTCCATCTCCGTAGATTGAGAAGAGCAAGGAAGACCATTGATCATCTCCCTCTAGGGTTCGTGCTTGGTCAACAATCCAGGAACGAGAGCCTTTTATAGACCCGCGACGTACGATGAAGATTGAGCCGGCTGCATGTAGGCCTTCCTCATGAATAGCGATGAAATCACCATCAATCTCATCCGAAAGGTTTCCCTGCGTCGAACGCTGCGCTTTCTCAAAAGATTCAATTTGATCACGGATGCGCGCCGCTCTTTCAAACTCTTCGCGTTCGGAGGCCGATGACATTTCATCCCGCAAAGTTGGAAGTATGTCCTCCATTCCCGCTTCCATGAACGCATCAAGTTTTACCGCAATAGCGTGATGCTCCTCCTTACTCACCCAGCCAACGCAAGGTGCAGCACATTTTCCGATATCACCGAGTAGGCATTGACGCTTTGAACGGACCGCCCGTTGAAAATTACCGGCGGAACAGGAACGAACTGGAAAAACCTTAAGTAAAACTTCATAGGTATTTCGCAGCGCCCATGCATTTGTATATGGACCGAAGTACTTTAAGCCTGGACGCTTCTCTTTACGAGTAATGAAAATCCGTGGAAATTCATCATCCAAAGAAATAGCGAGATATGGGTATGACTTGTCATCTTTAAATTGCACATTATAAGTCGGGTGATATTGCTTGATCCAGGAAAACTC
>WLDZ01000035.1 GCA_009704515.1 Actinomycetota bacterium | reverse complement strand
CTCTTGCAAACGATACTGAGTACGGATTGATTAGCTATGTTTATTCAGAAGATCTCAAGCGCGCTATCCGTTTCGCCGAAGGAATCGAATCTGGAATGGTTGGCATCAACCGTGGACTTTTATCTGATCCTGCAGCCCCATTCGGTGGCGTAAAGCAATCAGGTCTTGGTCGCGAAGGTGGCTTCGATGGAATTCACGAATTTCTACAAACTAAATACATCGGTGTAGAGATTTAAATTTTTGCTACAGCCTCACTTTGGGCAAATGCAGAGATAACTTTCTCAAGGCGCGCGGAATGGTCGTCAGGAATCGGCATCTTTGCACTGACAGAAGTGGCATTATGATTGCGATCTACATGAAAAGAAATCATGTTTTCACTTAGCAAATACTTGTACTTGTAGCCATCTTTAGCGATCACAAGTTCACCATTTTTCAATAATTCTGAAGCTTGAAGTAAGTACCGGTCTTTTTGCGAAGAAAGTAAATCAGCGTATTTTGACACTAACTCGTTATCTTCATAAAAAGCGTCGTCTTCAGCAGAAGGCTCTGTCATTATTTCTCCTTTCTATGTGCCACAAGGTATTACTGCACTTTTAAGGATTTTTTCTGTACAGAATGCAAACCCCACAAAATAGGGGCGCGCTAGCCCCGAGATCTAATCTGTTTTCTTTTTACGTATTTTCTTTACGGCGCTATTAACCTGCTTTTTCGTCTGACTAAGAAGTGAATCAGCCCATGCAAACTCAGATGCGAGTACTGCCAAGCCAGCTATAAGTAGAGGAATTCCTGGAATAACTGGAAAAACAAGACCTAGTAGTCCGACTAAAACAAGCGATGTTCCAACAGATGCCGCGACCACCCATCGAAGAGGATGCGGAAGTCGCTTCCAATTACTTTTTATCCAGAGCCAGCGGTTGCGCATAGGGTGATTGTATAACTTTCTAATGAAACTTGGTTAACCAGCTCACGATGCCAGTAACTTCTCCAAAAGTTCATCATCTTTTGCCTGGAGCTTCTTAAAGAAACCAATGATTTTTCCACGGCCATTTGAATAGTAGTTGAGGTCATAGAAGGGACAGGCGAAGAATCCAAAGCCACCTTCTTCTTGAGGATTTACACCCGGCAAAGGGAAGTTAGCGAGTACATCTACCTCTGATTGGGCAAAAAATTTCTGCAATCGCTTTGAAGTTAAAGTTGAAATTTTGCCCAGTTTTACCTTACGGAGATTCTCATATTTTTCAGCCGAGTTCTTCTTCTTGGCAGTATAGAAAACGTAATCTCCCTTGACTTCGTAAGTAATCTCGCCATTAGCGATAGAAGTTTTTAACTCACCATGCAGTTGGAGAATACGTGCATCTTTAACATATCGATCCTTTTGGGTCTCAATAAAGAATCTGTATAAAGCGAGTTTATCGGTTGGCTGCAACCACTGACCTAAGGTAAGCAACTCTTCATAAAAGCTCATGAATCTATTTTCCATTAATTTTGCAATTTGTGCGATTGGGTTTCAACTTCTTGCTTTCGACCGTGACTATCTGTCCACTTTTTAGTGTCACTCGACCGCTTGCGACGGCTGTATATGTAGCTACTTTGCCTTTAGATTTCCATTCGGTAGCTCCTCCAGAATACTGGCAGTAATCTCAGAATCTTCTTGAGGTACGTTGCATTCAGTGAACATATTTAATTTGATTACATCTTGATTTTTGAATTCCCGCATATAAGTAGATTTATGAACACGTTGAAGTTCTAGATCACATGACGGTTCTGCTGAACCATTTGCGGCCATAACGGCGTATGGCGCAATAAGTGCAGCTACTAAAAGCCAGCCGGGAACTATTGGTTTGATGAGAATCGGTACTAGAGGTTTTGGGATTGTTAAGGGCATCCGATGAAAATACGATTTGCCGTCCGTAAAGAAAATCAGGCGTTCCCTACTGGCGATAAAAATAGAGCTAGCGGAGGATCAGTTAATTAAGCTGATGCCAGCAACTCCTCCAAGAGTTCATCATCTTTTGCCTGGAGTTTCTTAAACAAACCGATGATCTTGCCGCGGCCATTTGAATAATAGTTAAGGTCATAGAAGGGGTAGAAATTGGTGCAGTAACCACCCTCTCGGTTTTCTTTTGAGCTTGGAATAGGAAAATTTCTCAGTACATCTAATTCAGCCTGAGCGAAGAATTTTACTAATCTAGAAGTTGCGATCACCCTAAATTTGCTGACTCCGACTGAACGATGGAAATTGTTGAATTCAGAATCACCGATTTTTCGAGCCCTATACCTAACTTCCCCTTCGGTAAACTCGTAAGCAATTTCCCCATTCGCAATATTGGTCTCTAAATTTCCTTGATTAAGTAATGAGATTGCATCAGATTTGTATTTTCTGCGTCTTGTTCTCAAGAGATATTTGTAAATGGCAAGGCGTTCGCTCTCGCTCAACCAATAGCCAAGTGATAGGTATTCCTGAAACGAAGTCATAACTTTATTTTGCCACGTCTATTTGAGTAGAAGTGCAAGAAATCGAAATGAAGAGAAATACTACGCAGAGTAAATGCACCACATCAATAAACTTATAACGGTTAAAGTATCTAAATGATTCCAGGAAGATTTAAGAGTAGTTACTCATTTAGTTTTAGGCAGCGCAACAAAGTAGTTATGAGAGTGTTAAGTTGGTTCTTCTTTATGCCTTTTCGTATCCGCCACTCTTTCCTAGGTAGTTATTTTCAATCGGATACATGTATTCATCTACTAGATACTTTCGTAAGGACTGAAGAAATTGATCCATTCGATGACACAAAACTTCGATACGTCGTGAGACTGTATAAGTATGATGAGAAAAGAAAGCAAGTAGTTCCAACTAGAACAACTGCATCTACCACTTTGAGAGGCGCACAGAAATTAGCGCGAAAAATTTCCGCCCAAACCGGTATTCCTTATTGCCAAGATCACTGGCATTTGAGGGAGTACATAATGATTTATTGCTACAGAGCCTATGACGATTACGAGAAAGCAAGAACCCGATGCTGGAGCCGGAAACGGGGCGGAGGATGAGGGATTTGAACCCTCGATAGGTTTCCCTATACACGCTTTCCAAGCGTGCGCACTCGGCCGCTATGCGAATCCTCCCAACGGCTCAGTGAACCCTTGAGGCCCTATTCGGCTAAGACGAGAGTAATTTAGTCAGAAGCTCATCGTCTTTACTTTGCAATTTCTCAATAATCCCTCTGATTTTTCCTTTTCCGTTTGAATAGTATTTCAATGAGTAATAAGGAAACGCATTCATTGTGAAACATCTATCTTCTATGGGGATTGGTCCGGGAAGAGGATAGTTTCTTATTGTGTCTAGTTCAGCTTGGGCAAAAAATTTATTAAGTTTCTTATTTGAAATCTTTTTAATCCGCCCAATCTTTATTGTTCTAACTTGATTGTTCCACTCAAGATCACCAATTTTTCTCACCTTATAGTCGACAATGTTTGAAGTAAATGTGTATTTTATTTGCCCATTAGAAATCCAAGTGTCAAGAGTCTTATCTGCAAAGAGAGTTTCTCTATTATTTTCATACTTCCTTTCACTTGTTTTAAGCAAGTATTTATAGATCGCAAGTCGCTCGCTCTCGGATAGCCATTGGCCACGATTTAGGTATTCTTCGAAGAGACTCATAGCGCTATTTTGCCGTAAAATTACAAAACACGGGCGAGAATTTTCCTGTGCGGTTCGATATGGGAATCTCTCGACCATCTTCTAAATAGACCCTGCCACTGGCTTCACCGCTCAAAATCAAAGTTTCACCTTTTTTGCATTCTGCCCAAAAATCTAAGAATTCCGCATCGTTCGGTTTTTTATAATCAGACCTAGCGATTGTTAACGGCGATGTGAAGTAATTCTTAGGATTTCCCTTTGCAAGAACCTCGATAGTTGCAGTGAGTTCGGTACGGCGCTGCGGAACTGTACAAATTGACTTTATATTCATCTTGATTGCGTCAAGTCCTAGATTACGCTTAACGGAGGTTGAGTAATGAAGTCGCTCAAATTTCAAAATACAAACAGGAGAAGACTCCTTTCCAATTTGCGTGAAGGCAATTTGTGAAACGATTACAACTGCGAGAACCCATGGCGGGGTCATTGGCTTAGATAATATGGATATGACTGGTTTAGGGATAGTTAGAGACATTCGAGCAAGTTATTGAAGATACTTGCAGAGATAAATAAGGCATCCCCGACTTGGAGATGTACGGAAAGTGCGGAGGATGAGGGATTTGAACCCTCGATAGGTTTCCCTATACACGCTTTCCAAGCGTGCGCACTCGGCCGCTATGCGAATCCTCCAGCGTCCAAACTGGGCCGAAGCCGTGCGTGGACTGGCTAAGGGTAGCGGTGGGCTAAGTCACTCCTGACACATAAGATTGGGCTCAGATCTCCGGTGCGACGGCATCGGGCTGAACTCCCCCAGGGTAGGAATACAGCAAGGGTAGGCGCGCTCTGTTGGGTGCACCGGAGGTCCCTGTAATTACCAAAAATTGTTTTAACAGTGATCCTTTGGCCAACTAGAAGTGAGTTGAGTCAGAGCTATCGAAGGGTATGAAAATGAGCCTTGCTCTCTATCGAAAGTATCGTCCATCTGTATTTGCTGATGTGATCGGTCAGGAACATGTAACTCTTCCACTTTCTAATGCTCTCGAATCCGGAAAGACCCACCACGCATATCTCTTTAGCGGGCCACGCGGTTGCGGCAAAACATCTTCTGCACGAATCATGGCGCGCTCGCTTAACTGCGAAAAAGGGCCAACACCAAATCCTTGTGGCGAGTGCCAATCATGTAAAGATCTCGTTGCCAATGGTCCAGGATCACTCGATGTCATTGAAATTGATGCAGCGACCCACGGTCTTGTAGACGATGCGCGCGACTTACGCGATAAAGCATTCTTTGCACCAGTACAGAGCAAGTACAAGATTTACATAATTGATGAGGCGCATCAGCTCGGAACAGGCGCTGCAAACGCTTTATTGAAAGTTGTCGAAGAACCGCCCGCACATGTCATCTTTATCTTTGCAACAACAGAGCCAGATAAATTAATTTCTACAATCAGATCTCGTACCCACCACTACCCGTTCCGATTGGTGCCACCAGGAACCCTGGCTGCTCATCTTGAAAAAGTATGTGCTGCTGAGGGTGTAAAGGTTGCTAAAGGCGTTATTCCACTTGTGGTTCGCGCATCTGGTGGGTCTGTCCGTGATGCCCTCTCGGTCCTTGGTCAATTGCTTGCCGGTGCCGGAAAAGATGGCGTGACATATGAAATCGCTGTTCAGCTCTTGGGTTTTACCGATGGCGCACTTCTAGATGATGCCATGAACGCGATTGCAGCTCGCGATGGTTCAACTCTCTTTCAAACTATTGATCGCGTCATCGAATCTGGACATGATCCGCGCCGCTTTACCCAAGATTTATTGGAGCGCTTACGCGATCTAATGATTGTCGATGCGTTGCAAGCAACGAATGCCAATAGCATTTTGCGCGAACTTCCCGACGATCAACTTGAGCGCATGCGCGGTCAGGCGCAGAACATTGGCCAAGCATCGCTATCGCGTGCAGCTGATATTGCAGCAGAAGGCTTGACGCAGATGCGAGGAGCCACTGCTCCGCGTTTAATTCTTGAGCTCATTTGTGGTCGAATCTTGTTGCCAATTGGCGATAACGGTGAGGCCGGTTTACTTGCACGAATCGAAAGACTCGAACGTGTTGAAAATATTGCACCAACAACTCCTCCACCTGCAGCAAAGAAAGCAGCACCTGTCGCTGCTGCACCTGCACCAGTGAAAGAAGTTGATCCTGCCGATTATGTAACGCCAGTAACTGCAGAGGCTGTTCGTGAAGTCGCGCCAGAACCAGTTGCACCGAAGGCAGAAGCTCCAAAGCCAGTTCATAGCGTGGATTCAATTGATGTTGCGGGTCTTCGTCGCATGTGGCCTGATGTCATTGAAAATGTGAAGAAGCGTCGTCGCCTTACCTGGTCGTTATTAAGTGCCAGCGCACAGATTCTCGGAGTCGATGAAAAAATCATCACGATCGGAATCGTTAACGCGGGTGCGCGTGATTCATTTATTCGCAGCGAATCAGAGGCAATCTTGCGCGATGCATTTATTGAAATCACTGGCCTTGATCGCAAGATTGAAGTAACAGTTGATCCAAGTATCGATACAACAAGCACGCCTGAGGCACGAGCTACCCGAACATCTGAATCACCAACAGATGCAACACAGCTTTCGGGAGCGGCGCTACTTGCCGCTGAACTCGGTGCAACAGTTATTAGCGAAAAGAGACATGACTAATGTCGAGCGGAATGTATGAAGGCGCGATTCAAGATCTAATTGATGCACTTGGACGCTTGCCAGGCATTGGCCCGAAGAGCGCACAACGAATTGCTTTTCATATCTTGCAGGCTGACTCTGAAATCGCTGATTCATTAGTGGACGCAGTACGCACCGTTAAAGAGCGCGTGAAGTTCTGCACCGAATGCGGCAACGTATCTGAAGAAGCACAGTGCCGTATCTGTCGCGACCCACGACGTGATGGCACTAAGATTTGTGTAGTAGAAGAATCAAAAGATGTTATTGCAATCGAGCGCACCCGTGAATTCCGCGGTAAATATCACGTTCTCGGTGGAGCAATCAGTCCTATCGACGGAATCGGCCCCGATCAATTACGTATTCGCGAACTCATGCAACGACTTTCAGATACAGGAATAACCGAAATCATTTTGGCGACCGATCCCAATCTCGAAGGTGAAGCAACCGCCACTTATCTTGCTCGTTTGATTAAACCGATGGGCATTAGCGTTTCTCGCCTGGCATCTGGCTTGCCTGTCGGTGGCGATCTCGAATATGCAGATGAGGTCACACTTGGCCGCGCATTTGAGGGCCGTACCAGCCTCTAGTTGTTTGTCTCATTATTTGGATAGTGCCTTGTTTCATATATTGAGATAATCCCTAATTGGGCTAGACGAGGGAGATGTCGCCCTTCAAACTTGTCACATGGCGCTCATTGTTCAAAAGTACGGCGGATCTTCAGTTGCTGATGCTGAAGGAATGAAGCGCGTCGCCGCAAGGATCGTGGCGACAAAAAAGGCAGGCAATCAAGTTGTCGTAGTGGTCTCTGCCATGGGCGATACCACTGACGAGCTGATTGATTTGGCCAACCAAGTAAGCCCAATCCCACCAGGGCGCGAGCTCGATATGTTGTTGACCGCGGGCGAGCGAATTTCGATGGCGCTACTGGCTATGGCAATTAATAATCTTGGATTTGAGGCGCTCTCATTTACCGGTTCACAAGCTGGTGTTATCACTGATTCAACTCACGGCAAGGCGCGCATTATTGATGTGACTCCTGGACGAATTCAAGAAGCTATCAATGGCGGATCAATTGCAATCGTTGCAGGCTTTCAGGGAATTTCGCAAGACACTAATGACATTACAACTTTAGGTCGCGGTGGTTCTGACACAACTGCAGTCGCGCTCGCCGCCGCATTGGATGCCGATGTTTGTGAGATTTATACAGATGTAGATGGAATCTTCTCTGCAGATCCTCGCGCCGTACCAGCAGCGCGAAAGTTAAGCACCGTGACATATGAAGAGATGCTCGAACTAGCAGCAGCTGGTGCGAAAGTTCTTCACCTTCGTTGCGTTGAATATGCACGCCGTTACAGCTTACCGATTCATGTACGTTCATCATTTTCACCACTAGAGGGAACATGGGTGGTTGAGAACCATCCTGAAGGAGGCACCATGGAGCAAGCAATCATCGCCGGAGTCGCACACGATAAATCAGAGGCGAAGGTGACAATCGTTGGTGTCCCTGATCGCACTGGTGTTGCAGCTCGCATCTTCCAAGCGTTGGCAGATAACGATCTCAACATCGACATGATTGTCCAAAACGTCTCTGCTGCCGCAACGGGACTTACCGATATTTCTTTCACATTGCCAAAGGCTGATGGCGCAGAAGCAACATCCGTTCTTAAGAAGATTCAAGGCGAAGTTGGTTTCGCTTCAATTCAATATGACGACACCATCGGCAAGCTCTCACTTGTCGGTGCGGGAATGCGCTCGCATCCTGGCGTAACAGCTACCTTCTTTGCTTCTATGGCAGAGGCCGGAGTCAATATTGAGATGATTTCGACTTCAGAAATCCGCATTTCAGTCATTATTCGCGAGAGCGACCTAGAGCGTGCAGCGAAGGCTGCCCACACTGCTTTTGGCCTCGATTCAGATCAAGACGAAGCCGTCGTATATGGAGGAACAGGTCGATGAAAAAGAAGAAGCTACCTTCACTTGCAGTTGTTGGCGCAACAGGCGCAGTCGGCACAGTCATGCTCGATATCTTAAGTAAGCGAAAGAATGTCTACGGCGAGATTCGACTCATTGCATCTGCTCGCAGCGCTGGAAAGAAATTAGTTTGCCGTGGCGAAGAGCTAACAGTTGTTGCACTATCTCCAGAGGCATTCGATGGAATCGATATCGCAATGTTCGATGTCCCTGATGAGATTTCTGCAGAGTGGGCACCGATTGCTGCCGCACGTGGCGCAGTCGTCGTTGATAACTCTGGGGCATTCCGAATGGATAAGAAAGTGCCTCTCGTTGTCCCTGAGGTTAATCCAAAAGATATAAAGAAGCGCCCAAAGGGAATCATCTCAAATCCAAATTGCACAACTCTTTCTATGATTGTTGCAATGGGCGCACTCAATAGAAAATTTGGTCT
>WLDZ01000034.1 GCA_009704515.1 Actinomycetota bacterium | reverse complement strand
AGAATCAAAATACCCGGTTCCTGATGCATCGCTTCGGTCGGTAAATAACTTTGAGAAATCTTTTCCACCTTGCAATTGCCACGATAGCCAATCATGTGGCAACGCAATCGCTTCAGTGCGAGCTGCATTTTCTGGTTCGTGGTCTGCCATCCATCCCACTTTTGAAGCGGTAAATGCTGCAACTAAAAGTGATCCGGTCGCCTTGGATATTGCACTTGCTCCGCCGCAATCAGAGTTGAGATCGGTGGCTGCTTGCGCAGAACGCGTGTCATTCCATAAGAGTGCTGGACGCACAACATCTCCGTTAGCATCAAGTGCGACCATTCCATGTTGCTGTCCGCCAATAGAAATTGCGGCTACATCTTCTAACCCGCCGGCATCAATAATCGCCTTATCTAACGCTTCTTTCCAGTGTGCTGGATTAATCTCAGTACCATCAGGATGTGCCGCACGACCTTCTCGCAGTAATTTTCCGCTCTCAGCTTGGCGAATTACAACCTTGACTGATTGCGTTGAAGAATCTACGCCGGCAACTAATTTCTCTGACATGGCGCAAGGTTAAGGGATGCTAAAGATAAGTGGAATAGGTACGAGCCATCTCGAGATAGAGAGGGATTCCAAATATTAGATTAAATGGGAAAGTCACCCCAATGCTCGACATGAGAGCAAGTGATGAATTCGCCTTCGGTAACCCAATCGCAACTGCGGCTGGCGCAGCGATATATGAACCGCTCGCACAGAGGACACCCAAAACAGTTGCACCACCAATCGATAGATCAACTGTGAGACCAACAATAACTCCAATTGCACCTGACACGATTGGAAAGATGATTCCAAAACCAATCATTTTTGGTCCAACTTTTTTAACTTCATTCCAATTACTACCCGCTTGATAACCCAAGTGCAGAAGGAAGAGAACTAAAAAGCCACCTTGTAAATCAATGAAGAAGGGGGAGACTTTCAGATATCCAGAGACGCTGGTTACCGCTCCGATTCCTAGACCACCAGCAAGAAGTAGAACAGTTTTACCTGTAACTACCTCTCTCAGAGTTTGAGCCCACTGAACTTTCTCATCTTTGCGGCGTGAACCTAGATAAATTCCTACAATCAATCCCGGAATTTCCAATAAGGTCAAAATCGCGGTCATGAAACCTTCGACTTCAATTACATTACTTTCAAGATATAAAAGTGCGGCAGAGAAAGTAACTAGTGATGTCGACCCATAATGTGCTGCAATCGCACCGCGATCCATATCATTTATATTTCGAATAAACTTGAGTGAGTAGAAAGCAACAATCGGAATCAGAATTCCTAAAAATATTGTGGCAATTGCTGGCTTAATAAAGCTCTCTGGAGTTACGGACTTAAGCGAATGCCCACCCTTAAGGCCAATGCCGAATAAGAGGTAGATCGAAATCATTTGGTAGACAGACTCTGGGAGTTTTAACTCGCTCTTGAGCTTGGCTCCAATAAAGCCCAGGATGAAGACCAGTACTGCCACTGATGTGAGATTTGCGCTTGCTACAGACCAGGAACTCGACATATTGCCTCCATTTAGAGCCCAATAATACCTGAAATTTAATTCAGGAGTCAAAATGCGTGTATTATCAGGCTATGGCAAAGGCGCTAGTACCAATTCGGGAATGGACATTTCTCTCTAATCACGGGCACCTCTTAGTCCATCTCAATAGAAACCCTGATTCACGCGTACGGGATATCGCTGAGGCGGTTGGAATAACCGAGAGAAGCGCGCAAGCGATTCTTGCTGATCTGGAAGACGCTGGTTACGTTGAAATCACTCGCATAGGTAGACGCAACCATTACACAGTCAATCCAAAGTTAAAATTCCGGCACCCGTCAGAGGCTAGCAAACCAATTAGTTCGCTCTTAAGGATTTTCTCATAGGTTGCTAATGGCTGACCGACACCCCTATTCGGAAAAAGAAGCTCTACTCACTAGCAAACATAAGAAGCTTGCTCTCGTCGCTCCATATTTTCAAGAAAGCTGCGGACTGGTTATCAGAGAGCTCGCGCTCGACACAGATCGCTTCGGAACATTCGCAGGTGAAGTTGAAAGAGTTGGTACGCCACTTGAAACAGCAATAAAGAAAGCGCGCTTTGGTTTAGAGAACAATGATTTTTCAATTGGTCTGGCATCTGAAGGCAGTATTGCACCCGATTATCTGATTCCTTTTGTGCAATCTGATATCGAGATTATGGTTCTAGTTGATAATGAAAATGACATTATCATCAGTGAAGTTCACCGTTCTTTCGATATTACAGCAGTGAGTAAAACTATATCTCCGAATGAAGACCTCACTGAATTCCTACATTCAGCTGACTTTCCAAATCATCACCTGATAGTCCAACCAAATGAATCTCAAGATGGACTGATTTTTAAAGGCGTTGAAACGCTTTCGCAACTAAAGGAAGCAATCACTCTTGCTACAGAAGCATCTACTGATAATCAGGCACGCATTCAATCTGATCTAAGGGCCAATCACTCTCCATCACGACAAAAAAATATCTCTGAAGTAGCTCGGTTACTCGCAATACGAGTTAAATCCCTCTGCCCCAACTGCTCTATGCCTGGTTGGGGCCTTAAAGATCATGTTCGTGGATTGAACTGTTCAGCTTGTTTATTATCGGTGCCGAATGCAATTCATCGTGAGATTCTTGGCTGCGTGAAATGTACGCAGACGAGTTTGGGTAATGTAATCGCAACAGTTGTTGATCCCGCAAACTGTCCTGAATGCAATCCATAACTCTCCCAATTTCGCACATTATGAGATAGCGTCGCCACATGTCTTCGAGCACTTTGACGATTTATCAGCGAGGAATTCGTGCTCGCAATGCAGTCTGGGCATCTTTCTTTCTCCTTGGTTTTGCAGGTATCGCATGGGTGCCGCGCATTCCTGAATTCAAAGATGCGCTTGCTCTTAGTGATGGTCAATTTGGATTACTCCTTCTAGCGAGTACTGCAGGCGCAATTCCAGGTGCACAACTTGCAGGTCGAGTTGTGCATATGTATTCATCTCAAATAGTTATTCGCATTTCAGGGGTTCTCTTACCTGTTGGCGTATTTATCATGGGGTATTCATCTAATGTCGAAGTCTTAGCAATCGGTCTGTTCATTATGGGTTTCAGTGTTCCATTTATGGATGTTGCACTCAACGGACAAGCAGTTGAAATTGAACGTCATACCCAGGGCCGTTGGATGTCGAGTTTCCACGCGTTATGGAGCATTGGTGCATTTGCTGCAACGCTATTTGGTGGAGCAATCGCAAATTTCTTAACTCCACGAGAGAATTTATATCTCATCTCTATCTTCACATTCTTCGCCTACTTTGTAGTCACACACTTCCTTCTTCCACCTGATCTTGATGGACATTTAGGAGAAGAAGGAACAACAACTGAATCTAAGGTTCCACTCTTTGGTAAGCAATCACTTGTCTTGTGGGCACTCGGTATCGGACTTATCTGTTCCTTGATTCCTGAAGGTGGTGCATTCGACTGGAGCGGCATCCTGCTTAAAGATCACATGGGTATCGGTAAGGGTTTAACTGCCGCTGCAGCTACAGCTTTCTCTATCGCGATGATTGTCAGCCGTTTGGTTGGAGATCGCTTCTTTGAGATGTGGGGACATGTAAAGACGGTGAAATACGGTGGGATATTCGGTGGAACTATGTGGGGACTTTCACTAGCAATCGGAATTCCGATCTCTGATACTCACCAGATGCTAGGCCTTGTGATTGTTTGTTTTGGTTTTGCAGCTGCCGGGTTTGGTATCGGACCATTCTTTCCAGCCTTCTATCTCGCTGCAGCATCGGTAAAGGGCGTCGCTCCTTCAGTCGGGCTAGCGCGTGTTGGACTAATCGCCTTCGGCGCTTATTTTGCAGGACCTACCTTGATGGGTGGCATTGCCGAAATTTCATCACTTCCTATTGCATTCGCGTTCCCAGTAGTGCTTTTCTTTATCGTTGCACTGCAATCTAAATACATCAAGGTTCGTGAGATTTAACGGTTAGTTTTCACTAAAACTAGGTACAAATTTCTTGTGTCCCCGGCGGGAGTTGAACCTGCGACCTACCGCTTAGGAGGCGGTTGCTCTATCCACTGAGCTACGGGGACAAATCACATTAACCATTCAGGGGCGATTGATGCGATGTGCTTGGCAAAGGTTAGCGGTATAGGTAGCCTTCCCTTTAATTCACTCATATGCCCGCTCGGGGCTATAAGAATCGAAAGGCTACCCCCATGAAAGCGCTCGTTATCGGCGCAGGTGGAGTAGGCAGTGCAATCGCAAATATCGCTTCTCGTAAATCATTTATCACCGAAATGGTGATTGCTGATTACGATTTGGCGCGTGCGCAAGCTGTCACTTCAAAGATCCAAGACTCACGATTTTCCGCTTTGGGGGTGGATGCCGGCGATCTGGTCGCGTTAGAAGGACTTATTCGTAAGGTTGCACCCGATGTTGTTGTTAACGCTGTCGACCCACGATTTGTTATGAATATCTTTAACGCTGCAAAGAACGCAGGTGTTAACTACATTGATATGGCGATGTCGCTCTCTGTTGCTCATCCAACCGATCCATTCAATAAGGTCGGTGTCATGTTAGGTGATGAACAATTTGCAA
Organism: Actinomycetota bacterium; assembly: GCA_009704515.1. Next base: position 4,207 of record WLDZ01000034.1, on the reverse strand, counting down.
CCCATGCTGAATGGGAGAAGCAAGGCAATTTTGCTCTCGTTGGTATCGGAATCGAACCAGGCATGAGCGATATCTTCGCTCGTTATGCCCAGGATTATCTCTTTAGTGAAATTGATGCGGTTACTATCCTTGATGGTTCTAATCTCACAGTCGATGGATATGAGTTCGCACCATCGTTCTCAATTTGGACAACAATTGAAGAGTGCCTCAACCCACCGCTTATTTGGGAGAACGGTGGTTTTCATACCGCCAAACCATTTACTGGCGGTGTGACCTTTGATTTCCCTGAAGGTATTGGGCCGGTCGAATGTGTCGATGTTGAGCACGAAGAAGTTGTGCTGATTCCAAAGAAGGTAAAAGCTAAGAAAGTTACCTTTAAATATGGTTTGGGTAATGACTTCATTGAAAAGCTAAAGACGATTCATGCTCTGGGTTTATCAAAGAAAGAGAAAGTCAACTATCGCGGAATGGAGATTGCTCCGCGTGATTTCCTTGCTTCGTTACTGCCTGATCCAGCCAAAATTGGGCCGATGATGCACGGCAAGACATGTGCAGGCGCGCATATCGCTGGTAAAGATAAAGAGGGCAAAGCTTATGCCTGCTATATCTATAACGTAGTTGACAATGAATGGTCGATGAAGAATTATGGTGATCAGGCAGTTGTCTGGCAGACCGCAATTAATCCCGTGATTGCGCTCGAACTCATTGCTAACGGAACCTGGAAACCGCTAGGTGTTGTAGGTCCTGAGTGGTTAGAGCCGAAACCGTTCTTAGATCTCATAGAAGAATATGGAAGTAGTTGGCATATTCGTGATGAAGATCCTGCGGGGCTAGGGGTTTAATCATGGCAAAGTGGGCGTTAATCACAGGTGGAACTGTCGGAATTGGTGAAGCCTTCTCTCGTTTACTTGCGAGTGAAGGTTATAACCTCGTGCTTAATGCCAGAGATGTCGTAAAACTTAATGAACGTGCTGCATCGCTTCGACAGAAATACGGTGTTGAAGTTGAAATTCTGCCAGCTGACGTATCGCTCGATTGTGAAAAAATCGAAGCGTACATTGCATCGCACCAGATTGATGTTCTTGTTAATAATGCGGGTTATGGACTCAATGAATCATTTACCAGAAGCACTATTGAGCAAGAGCAAAATGTTCTTGATGTCTTGGTCCGTGCTCCTATGCGATTGACTCATGCGGTTTTGCCGCAGATGAAAGCGCGTAAGTCAGGCATTATCGTGAATGTTTCTTCAGTAGCAAGCTTTATTGCGGGTGGGCATTACAGCGCATCAAAGTCTTATCTCACAGTTCTTTCAGAGTCACTTCACACAGAAATGAAAAGTCGTGGGGTAACAGTGACTGCGTTATGTCCGGGCTTTACACGCACCGAATTTCATCAGCGTGCAGGTATGAAGATGAGCGAGCTACCTGGCTTTCTTTGGCTAGATGTTGATGAAATGGTGCGAACAGGGTGGAGAGATGCAAAGAATGGAAAGGCTGTCAGCGTTCCAGGATTGCAATACAAGTTCCTTCGACTACTAACAAAACTGGCACCACGCCATATTGTTCGCCGTATGGGAATCCAGATCCGTCGTCGACAGAGATAAATTCACACCAATTTCACGGCAAATAACCAAGGAATGGCTGAGGCCCCTCGGTATCATGGGAGCATAACTACGGAGGTTTATATGTTTCGCAAGGTTGCTCTCACTTCACTAGCTGCAGTAATGGTTGCTGGATCACTTATAGCTATCCCAGCGAATGCTGCTACCAAGGTAAGTAATGGTGTTGCTTGCTCTAAATCAGGAGCAACCACCAAATCTGGCGGAACAACCTACCGATGTGCAAAGAACCCAATCGTTAAGAACTCTAAGTTAACTTGGCTCTCTAGAGATTGTGTCAATCTTGCGGCGTCTTACATCAAATCAAAGAACTCACTGCCAGTCGCGAAAGCAAAAACAGATGCAACTATCGCTCAGATTGATCTCGATATCGCAAAGTGGAAGGCTGAGGCCGATCAGGCTGTAATCGATATTGCTGACTACCAAGCTAAGATTTTAATTATTAAAGATGCTTTAGCTAAAGCCAAGGCTGATACCGCAAATGCCGCTACAAATAGAACAAAAATTCTGCAATATGAAACAGGTATCAGAAACTTTGAGACAGCGATTCGTGCCAAGGGTATCTTCGCTCGCAATTTAGCTCGCTCAGAGCAAGATAAGAAGAATGCTGCTGGAACTTATAAGAATGTCGCCGATGAGGTTGGTATAGCCCTATCGATGGCTCAAGTTATCTGTGCTCGCGGAAACTAACTTTAGGTAAGGCTTCCCCTCTTTAATTTACGCGCAAACTCTCATTGAATGAGGGGGTGCGCTCATCCCTAGCTATCCGATGGGCAGCCCCCAGCCTCTTGCTTCTCTACTGTGGGCTACGCACCGCCTTCCCTGAAGCTCTCGTTGTAAATGAACTTATTCTTTACAACTTAATCCCGCTCGCCGCATTAGTCGCAACAATTTCAGCACCCACTTTCAACAATCTCACGACTCTCGTTGCTATTTCCATTGCGATTACGGCTTGGTGGGTGGGATCTCTCATCTCAAGTTACAACCAATATCTCGAGCCCGTCATCGGTCTCCAGCAATATCAAAGCTTCGGATATCTACTCTTTTATCCGCTAGTGCTGCTTGCTCTCTATCGAATAAATAACTACAGGAGAAAACTTACTCGCTCAGAGCTTCTAGATTCATTGGTGCTTTTCTTCATCTTCTTCTCGACTTTTGTAATTCTCATTGCAAATAAAGGGGAAACTGGGCTGATACAACTTAGTTTTCAGAATTACATGCACATTCTTTACCTCTTCTTTGATGCCACTTTTGCAATCTGGGTATTCCGAATAATAATCATCGATGGGCTAAGTACCCGCAATGTCGCTCTCGCCTTTGGATTATCGCTTTTTCTTAGCTCGGATCTTGCATTTGTTTGGACATCAACACATAACAGCTATGTAATGGGTGAGATTATTGATTTTGGATGGGTAGCAGGGATTGCACTCATTGCTTTTGCTATGTGGTGTGAAGATAACAAAGTGCAGAGCGAGCATACTTTGCATCCTTTCACGCTCATTGCATCTCTACTTATCTCGGTTGCACTCCTTACTCTTTTGGCACTTCGTAGTAAAGAGATTTCAACACTTATTGCGGTTCCAGCTTTTCTTGCGCTCTTGCTTGCTATCGTTCGAATTACTTCGATCTTGCGAAAAAGCTATCAGCTCAGCAATCAAAGTTACCTGGCACATGTAGATGAGCTAACTGGTCTAGCTAATCGTAGAAGGATGGTTGCCGAACTTTCAGCATTTGGTCAGAATGAAGGCGCTTTTCTTTTGCTTGACCTAGATGGCTTTAAGCCAATCAATGATCAATACGGCCACGGTACGGGCGATCAAATACTTCAAGAGATTGCAGAGCGTTTTACGCGCGCACTTCCAGAATCAGCAGTTGTTGCTCGTTTGGGCGGTGATGAATTTGGAGTCATTGTTAAAGGCAGCTACGAAGAAACGCTCGAAGGAGCATATGCACTTCGCGCTACTCTTTCTTATCCGTTTACGATCTCAGGGCAGAAAATATCGGTGGGTGTAAGCATCGGTTATGTCCATAATGATGGCCGCGGTGACTTGTTAAAGCGCGCAGATATTGCAATGTATCAAGCTAAGAATTCGGATGAGGGAGTAGTTCAATCTTGATTTCTTTGAGGCGCTCTAAAGATTCAACTCGTTCTATTGCATGATCGACAATTCTTTCGGGGTAATTATTTAGGTAACCATCGAGATATAACCATGGCTCGTGAATCTCTTTATCCGATAAGTGGGCAATCTCAGGAACATACTTACGAATGTAGGTTCCGGCGCCATCGAATTTCTTTCCTTGTTCGATTGGGTTAAAGACACGATAGTAAGGCGATGCATCTGTGCCGGTTCCTGCCGTCCATTGCCAGCCGTGGGCATTTGATGCCACATCGAAATCAACAAGGTGTTCTTCAAAGAACTTTGCTCCATGTTGCCATTCAAGGTGCAGGTCTTTAACTAAGAAGGAGGCCACAACCATGCGGGTGCGATTGTGCATCCAGCCCTCTTGCACCAATTGGCGCATTGCTGCATCTACAAAAGGAAAACCTGTCTTGCCTTCACACCATGCGGTTAGAGCCTTACCTGGTTT
>WLDZ01000033.1 GCA_009704515.1 Actinomycetota bacterium | reverse complement strand
CGTGATGCATGAAGGTGTTCCAATGTCATGGATGGCGAAGTGGCCAGGTGCTCACCCAGTCTTTATCAAAGAGGCGAAGGGTGCACACTTCACAGATCTCGATGGCCACGATTACATCGATTTTTGTTTGGGTGATACCGGCTCTATGACAGGTCACTCACCAGCTGCCACAGTTGCAGCAGTGAAGGCACAGATTGATAAGGGCATTACGGCAATGTTGCCATCAGAGAACGCCTCAATCGTCTCTGAACTATTGCGTAAGCGTTTTGGTCTACCTCTCTGGCAGTTTACCGTTTCGGCAACTGATGCCAATCGCCACGTTATTCGCTATTCCCGCATGATTACTGGGCGCGACAAGATTGTTGTAATTGATCGTTGTTATCACGGCTCTGTCGATGAAACCTTTGCAACCCTTGACGATGCAGGCTTCACAATTAAGCGCGAAGGAAATATTGGCGCACCAGTTGATTTGGATGTCACTACACGCGTTGTTGAATTCAATGATTTGCCTGCTATGGAGGCAGCACTTGCTAAGGGCGATGTTGCAGCAATCTTGATGGAACCTGCGATGACAAATATCGGAATCGTTCTGCCAGAACCTGGCTACTTAAAGGGCGTAGAAGATCTCTGTAAGAAATACGGCACTCTCTTGATTATTGATGAGACCCACACAATCTCTGTCGGTGCTGGTGGAATGACAGCCCAGCTTGGTCTTAAGCCAGATTTCTTCACTATCGGCAAAGCACTTGCGGCAGGTATTCCAGTTGGCACATTTGGAATGACGCAAGCAGTTGCTGATGCGATTAAGGCGCGAGTAGAAATTGAAAAGATTGATACCGGCGGAATCGGCGGCACGCTAGCTGGCAATATCTTGGCCCTTGCTGCCATGAGAGCAACGCTGACTGATGTTTTAACGGAAGGCAACTTTACGAAGATGGTTGCACTCGGTGATCGCTGGTCAGATGGCGTTGATGCAGCAATTAAGGAGTTTGATCTTGATTGGCATTGCAATCGTTTAGGTGCACGCGGTGAGTACATCTTTAAAGGCAAAGCTCCGCGTACTGGTAAAGAGGCTGCAGACTCTGGTGACTTTGCACTCGAGCAGTACATTCATTTGCGTTTACTTAATGATGGTTTCTTGTTGACACCATTTCACAATATGGCGCTGATGTGTCCTGACACAACTGAGTCAGATGTTGATGCCCACACTGCAGCATTCCGTGCAATGTGCGCAGATCTCGTTAGCTAGCGGCCTAATTCATCCCTTTGAGATTGAGATGTAATCGCCACCCTTTGTATTCTTCAGAACTTTGATAGTGAAGCCATCTGCTTGAATAGATTCACCAAGGGCCATCGTTCCAATAATTGCTGGTCTTCCACCGTTGAGAGCTTGGATTTTTGTTGGGTTTGAGACGATCGAAAGTGAACCTCTACCCCCAGATATTTTGGTATCTATTTTGTAAACCAATACACCTTCATTTGCGGCGGAGAGCTTGGTAGTTGCAGAGCTCCGAACCACTTCGACAATTAGAGCAGTCGTCGGCGAAAGCTTAACTATCGTTGACTTTACGCCGTTACTGACATCGTTCAATGGCGATATCAGTTGAACTGTCTCCTTCTGGGCAGTTCCATCGATGCAAAGAACTTGGCTATCGTCGATCCATCCCAAGAACCATCTCTGCCAACCGTGTAGTTCGTTAAAACCGAAACTATTGCCCATAAAATCCCAGCCACCCAGCGTGCCTGCGTAATAGTTGTAAACATGGGTGAGGCCCAAGATGTGCCCAACTTCGTGAGTTAACCAGTTATCTTTATTTGCATCGTCAAGATACTCATCAATAGGTCCGACTGTTGCAAGAAACGAACTCTTGCCATCAACGCTAAATCCACCTCCGCCAGAGGCACCTCCTTCGGCTTTCGGAGAAAATGTCGGAGTTACTACATTTACAAAATCATATTTACTGAAATCGACATCTAAATCAGCAATTTTTACAGCTTCGCTGACAAATTTTGCATACTCAAGACCAAGTGCAGGTGTTGACCCAGCGACATTTACATACTCGTTGCGCGTGTAATCTTTATAACTACCAGCTAGACGATAGATTTTTTCATTGATATCAAATTTGATCTTATATTTTCCATAGCTGAGCGAGCTAAATACATTTTCTGCGACTGGAATCTGCTTGTTCTTCCAAACTTCAATCGCACGAGGCTCAGCCTCTTTATCGCCAAAGTCCACAAATAAAACAATTGATTTTCGCTCACCTAGCGACGTCGGATACCGCGATCCGCGTGGGAATCCTAAGTACTGATCAGGATCAGGTGATGTGTAAGCAAGTTTGCACTCTGAAGAACTGATGTATGCAGATTGATTGCTCACCACTGGGTCTGGAGTTGAATCAACAGGCTCAGCAGTCTCAACTACTGGAGGCGTAGTGAAATCATCAACCTTTGGCGGCGTAGGAACTTTTGCAGAATTGTTTACTAATTTCCACTTGAGCTTATTGCCCGCTTTACTACAAATGTATTTCTTGCCCAGATAAGTTTGCTTAGCATTGGCTTTGCTACATGTAGCCCCCGCTTTAACTGCCGCGTGTAAAAATTGGGTATTTAAACCAGTCAGGAGAATAAAGCCGAGAAAAACAGCGAGGGTTCTTTTCATAGACTTATTATCCTTATTTAGGAGATCAATTAAACCCAAGTGACTTATATAAACCTTGTCCGGCAGCGTTATCTTCATCGACATACAAGATAGATGACTTTAAGCCTTTTTCACGCAGGTAAATCAAGCCTTCAATGCAGATTGCTTTACCAATTCCTTGGCCGCCATGGTCTGGGTCTACGCCGATGACATAGAGCTCACCGAATGGATCTTGGTTGACGAAATCGTGGTGAATCTTGGTCCAGCAGAAGCCAACTATTTTTTCGTTATGAATGCAGAGAAAGAAACCGGCGGGGTCGAACCAAGGTTCGTGCATTCTATTTTCAAGGTCGGCCATCGCCCAGTTGCCTTGATCAGGGTGTGATTTAAAGATGTGATTATTAAGTTCGAGCCAAGCTTCACTATGGATTTCGGGATCGAAGGTAATGAATTGGTAAGGGTGAGATATATGTGAAATCTCTGCCGTTAATGGGCGAGATAACTTAAGAATCTTGCGCATCTGATTTAAACGAGCTCAGATACAGATTCGCGTCCAGCGTTTTGCACTGTGAAGCGATAGCCAACATTTCGGACGGTGCCGATAATTGATTCAAATTCTGGGCCTAACTTAGAACGGAGGCGACGAATATGAACATCAACGGTGCGAGTGCCACCGAAGTAGTCATAGCCCCAGATTTCTTGCAATAACTGTGCGCGAGTAAAGACGCGGCCTGGGTGTTGTGCCAGAAACTTAAGTAGCTCAAACTCTTTGAAGGTGAGATCTAAAGAGTTGCCGCGAATCTTTGCAGTGTAAGTATTTTCATCGATAACAACATCGCCTTGGCGAATCTCCTTTGAGGCACCTTGCAGAGCTTCAAGAGCATAAACCTGTGAATCAACTGCTAAACGAATTCGCGCATCAACTTCGGCAGGACCTGCTGAATCAAGAATTACATCTGTTATTTCCCAATCTGCGCTGATTGCAGTGAGACCACCTTCAGTGGTGATTGCAATGATTGGTGCTTCAACGCCAGTAGTAGCCATAAGGCGTGAAAGTGATTTTGCTTTTGGAAATTCGCGACGAGCATCGATAAAGATGAGATCCATGACAGGTGCATCAATTAAAACTGATGCTTCAAGCGGAAGGACCTTAATTGCATGCTGCAAAAGTCCAAGCGCTGGCAGAACATCTGCGCTAGCACCTTGGGTATTTGTCAGTAGCAACACCTTGGCCATTGTGTGAGAATACTCTTGTGAAAACCTATCTTCCACTCGTCATTGTGCTCGTTATCGCTAGCGCATATGGGCTCTGGTATCAGCGCTCACGAGGGGCAATCCGCACAGTCAAAGCGGTTCCCGGCCATCGTCTTGGTGCCGATGTATTAGGTGAGGCACTTGGTTCTCGAGCAACGATGGTGCAATTTTCTTCAGCCTTCTGCGCCCCCTGCAGAGCAACCCACACTCTTCTTTCTCAGATGGTGACTGCAATGGCAGATGTAAAACACATCCATATTGATGCCGAATCCCATCTTGAGCTTGTGCGTCAGCTCGATATTCGATCTACTCCGACCACGCTATTTCTTAATAGTGAAGGCGTTGAAGTTGGTCGCGCTGCCGGAACACCGAAGCGTGAGCAAGTACTAGCTGCGCTTAACGCTATCTAGAGTGCGAGCAGCTCCAAGAAGCGAGTAGTTCGCAAGTAGCGTTATTGATAGCCACTCTTTAATATCTACCTATGTCTGAGATTCTTGATAAGCCAGAAGTTGCCCGCATCTATATCGATGCACGCGGTCCTCGTTTTGGCGCTGTCATCACAACAACAGTTTTAGCAATTGCGCTCGTAACAATGAACGAGTGGGTCTTACTTGCACAAGCTCTCGTCTTTGCAATTGGTGCGATCCGTGGTCCGCAATTTACTCCTTACGGTTTAATCTTCAAGAATTTCATCAAGCCACGTTTATCTAAAGAAGCGCCAACTGAAGATGTGCGCCCACCAAAGTTTGCACAGAGCGTTGGATTTATTTTTGCACTCGTTGGTTTAGTCGGTGCTTTCTCTGGTGCAGAGATCGTCTTTACTGTGGCGGTCGGTTTTGCCTTGGGTGCTGCTTTTCTAAATGCTGCCTTTAATTACTGCCTCGGCTGTGAGATGTACTTGCTTGGCCTGCGACTTATCAAGCGTTAATTACGAAATCACTCCTGACTCAAGTAAGGTTTACACATGGCAGATCAACATGAGCTCCGCGATAAAGGCTTGCGCCTTACCCCACAGCGCGAATTAGTACTTCAGGCAGTCCGTGAACTCGGGCATGCCACACCCGAAGAAGTTGCTGAAAAAGTACGTGCAACCCATCCCGGCATCAATCTTTCTACTGTCTACCGCAACCTTGAAACCCTCGAAAACGTTGGCCTTGTTCAACACACTCACTTGGGCCATGGTGGAGCGACTTATCACGCTGCTGAAGAGCTGACACACCTTCACTTGGTCTGCGGTGATTGCGGTTCTGTAGGCGATGCACCAATCGATGTTGCAGCTACATTTGTGCAGAACTTGGCAGATGATTACGGTTTTCGCACCGATGTAAGTCACTTTGCAATTTACGGTACCTGCGCCGCCTGCGTAAAATAGTTTCATGACTGCAGTCCATGTAGAAGATGGCCCGGATAAGGGAGCCATCTGGCACTTTGGACAACCGGCACAAGAACAACGTGCACTTGCCCAAGGTGCGGCATGGGCAGATCTTTCACACTTAGCGATTATCGAAGTTTCGGGCGATGAACGCGCAAAGTGGCTTCATGATTTAACAACCCAACATTTAAGCGAACTTGAAGTCGGCATTTGGACCTCAGCTTTAATTCTTGATCACAATGGCCACCTTGAGTACCAATTCAATTTAGTTGACGATGGCAACGCTTCTTATTTAGTTTTAGATACACAGTACGCACCAACTTTGTTGCAGTATCTCTTGAAGATGCGCTTCATGTTAAAAGTTGATGCTCGCGATGCTTCTGCCGATTTTGCAGTACTGCGTGCGCCGGGTCTTGCGACTGATATCGGCGGGCCTTTTGCTTTGGTACCACGCCCTGAACTCGATGCGATGAAGAAAGTATTTAACGAAAACGCTAAAGAGGTGGGTACTTGGGCACTTGATGCAGAACGCGTTGCAGCAGGTCGTCCGCGTATCGGTTTTGATACCGATCACAAATCGATTCCTAATGAACTTGGTTTGCTCAATAAATCTGTGCATATGTCTAAAGGCTGCTATCGCGGACAAGAGACCGTCGCAAAAATCTTTAATCTGGGTGCTCCACCGCGTCGATTAGTGATGTTGCATCTTGATGGTTCTGCGGTTGTATTTCCGGCACCAGGTACTCCAGTTGAAAACAATGGGGTTCAAGTTGGCTTCTTAGGCACAGTAGCTCGTCATCACGAACTCGGTCCGATTGCACTCGCTTTGATTAAGCGCTCAACCCCAACTGATGCGGTCTTAACCGTCGATGGAATAAGCGCAGCGCAAGAGGTAATCGTTTCAGGTTCACGATGAAGAAAGATACGATTGCCTCATGGAGCTCTTCACCACCGTTCTTCTGGCACTAGTTTCTATAGTGCTTGGCCTCGGGCTCGTCATCTACGGTTTGCGCGGACGCCGTGAATCGCAGGCGCGTGATGCACGCACCTATAAGAGAGGACGAATTTAATGGCATTTGTTATTCCTGAAGGCCTTCATGAAGATCTCTATCCGCTCGCATGGATGGTTGGAAAATGGGGCGGCAAAGGTATGGGCGAATACCCAGGAATACCTAAATTTGAATATACCCAAGAAGTTATTTTTCGCCATGATGGGCGCCCATTTCTGGAATATTCATCGCGCTCTTGGTTAATCGATAGTAATGGAGATGTAATTCGCCCAGGTGCATCTGAATCTGGCTATTGGCGCATCAAACCGAATCGCGTACTCGAAGTCGTGATTGCACATAGCACCGGTCTTGCCGAAGGTTGGGTTGGAAGAATTAGCGAAGATCGCCCAGCAATTCAATTGGCATGGGATAGCGCCTATGTAGCGCCGACTGCGAAAACTGTTGAAGATGGCGCGCGTTTATATGGTTTGGTTGATGGGCAACTCTTTACTTCGTATGACATGGCAGCGATGGGTAAAGAGCTGCAAGCACACTTATGGTCATCACTTGAGCGACAGGTAGAGGCTTAATGAGCGATGCAGTGCTCGCTGAACTAGTTCGCAGCGAGATTGTTGAATCAGCACATCGCGGATACCTGGTAGCGCTTAACGCTGACGGTAGCGAGAACTTGGTACTCGGCGATAGTAAGCACCTTATTTTTCCGCGTTCGACAGTTAAATCATTTCAAGCAGCAGCGATGCTTCGCCATGGATTAGAACTGGAGCCACGATTGTTAGCGCTAGCCGCTTCAAGTCATTCCGGATCTGCAATGCATATTGCAGCGGTACGCGAGGTCTTGGCGCTCGCAGGTCTTGATGACAGCGCTCTGCAATGTATGTTAGATAAGCCATTGGGCGAGAAAGAGAAGGCTGCATACGGTGATGCGGCACCGACTCGTATTGCAATGAACTGCAGTGGCAAACATGCGGCAATGTTGTTGACCTGTGTTGTGAATAATTGGCCGATTACAAATTATTTAGATACAGAACATCCATTGCAGCAAGCGTGCAAAAGTGAATTAGAAGAACTATCGGGTGAGAAGATAACAGTGACCAGTACTGATGGTTGCGGCGCTCCACTCTTTCTGATTTCAATGATGGGACTTGCTCGCGCGATTCGAGCTATTACTCTTTCGAGCGAACCGCGTCATCAAAAAGTTTTATCGGCATCACGCAAATTTCCTGAGATGGTTGCTGGAGATGGCCGAGCTACTACTGAGATGATGCGCGATGTTGTAGGTCTCTATATGAAAGATGGGGCTGAAGCAGTCGCTGTTGCATCTATGCCAGATGGTCGTACCCTCGTCTTTAAAATTAGTGATGGATCTCTTCGCCCCCTCAAGGTTTTAATTCATGCGGGCCTTGCGCGATTAGGTGTTGCTACTTCATATAAGGAAGAGAAAGTTTTAGGCGGAAGCACCGTGATTGGCACACTGCAAGCTTCTTTCTAGCAACTATTTTGAAAGAATTGAACTAGCCCGTATTTGCATCTCTGGCGTATCCTTAAGCAGTGAATCGCCGTATTGCCACCTTGATGGTGCACACATCTCCGCTTGATCAAGCGGGCTCTGGCGATGCAGGCGGAATGAATATTTATGTCTGCGAATCAGCACAACAAATGGCGGCGCAAGGAATTGCAGTAGACATCTTTACCCGCAGAGCTAATAACGATTTTCCAGATGTGGTCGATTTAGGTAATGGCGTTCGAGTTATTCATCTCAATGTTGGCCCACTAGACGGAGTTACAAAAGAGAATCTTCCAGCACTGATACCGGCACTTTCTAACGCTTTTAAAGAGGCGTTATCAGGTGAAACTAAATATGACTTAATTCATTCGCATTACTGGATCTCAGGAAAAGTTGCGATGCCAGTAGCAAAAGATCTTGATATTCCTTTGGTGCATACGATGCACACAATGGCGCGCGTAAAGAATCTTAACTTGGCTGAAGGTGAGAGCCCAGAGCCAATGATTAGAGTGCAAGGTGAATCCCAAGTTGTTGCAGCTGTTGATGCGCTGATTGCCAATACTGATGCCGAAGCTGCAAGTTTGGTCTCACTCTATGAAAGCTGCCCAGATATTGTTTCGGTTGTTAGCCCCGGCGTAAATCTTGCTAGCTTTACTGTGGGAGCTGGAAAAGCGGCGGCGCGAGAAGCGCTGGGCCTACCAGTGGATGGAAACATCGTCGCCTTTGTCGGAAGAATTCAGCCACATAAAGGCCCTGAGATTTTAATTAGATCAATCGCTGAAATGGTTGGCCACTCTCCCGCGCTTCGCAAAAACCTCACCGTTCTAATCATCGGCGGCACATCAGGTTCTGGTTCTGCTGAAGTCGAAAGAATGCGCGAACTCGTTAGCTGGCTTGGTATTGCAGATGTTGTGCGATTTGAACCACCAGTAAATCGTGAGGCGCTCCCAAATTATTATCGCGCCGCAGATTTGGTGGCAGTTCCAAGTTATTCAGAGAGCTTCGGACTTGTTGCACTTGAATCACAGGCTTGTGGAACACCTGTTATTGCTAGTGCTGTAGGCGGACTTCGTACCGCAGTTGCCGACGGTATTTCGGGAGTCTTGGTCGATGGTCACGATCCGCGCGCCTG
>WLDZ01000032.1 GCA_009704515.1 Actinomycetota bacterium | reverse complement strand
TTGCAGAAGTGAAATCATGGATTGCCATGATGGATGTTCTTTTGCTCAATGAAGAAGAAGCGATGTATCTAACTGGAGAGTCCAATATAGAGAAAGCTCTCGAACTTTTAAATCAAGATTGCCCAGTTGTAGTAATAAAAAGAGGTGCCGCTGGCGCTATCGGATGTGTGCGCGATTCATCAGTCATATCGATCGCCGCCTTGCCTGCCAATGTTGTTGATACAACAGGTGCGGGAGATTCTTTTGCTGCGGGTTTTATAGCCTCTTATGCCTTAACTTCAAATATGAAAGAAAGTCTGGAGCAAGGAGCTAAGGTGGCTGCGCACTGTGTTGCAATCGTTGGCGCCCGTCCGCGTGTAGGTACCAGTATTTAGCCTCATCTCAGGGCAGAATACGCGCCATGGCAACAAAGAAGACTGCAGCGCCCAAAGAGGCTAAAGGCACCAAGGGCAAAGTTGTCGGACCTAAGCCTGGAGAATTTCCCGGCAAGATAGTTGATATTGATGTCTCATCAGAGATGTCTGAATCCTTTCTTGAATATGCCTACTCAGTTATTTACTCACGTGCACTACCTGATGCACGCGATGGATTAAAGCCAGTACATCGCCGCATCTTGCACCAGATGGCAGATATGGGTCTTCGCCCTGATCGTGGTCATGTTAAATCTGCTCGAGTCGTGGGTGAAGTAATGGGTAAATTGCACCCACATGGTGACTCTGCAATCTATGACGCACTTGTTCGTATGGCGCAATCTTTCTCAATGCAATTGCCGCTCATCGATGGCCACGGAAACTTTGGTTCACTCGATGCTGGCCCTGCTGCCATGCGTTACACCGAAGCGCGTCTTGCATCAGCTGCAATGACAATGGTCGCTGAATCAGATGAGAACACCGTTGACTTTGGACCCAACTATGACGGCCAACTACAAGAGCCACTTGTATTGCCAGCTGCTTTCCCTAATCTTTTAGTAAATGGCTCTTCAGGTATAGCAGTGGGAATGGCGACCAATATGGCGCCCCACAACCTAGGTGAAGTAATTGCCGCTACAAAGTACTTGATTGATAATCCCAAGGCGACTCTCAATCAATTGATGAAGCATGTGCCTGGACCAGATTTTCCAACCGGCGGTGAACTCGTTGGATCCGAGGGAATTCGCGAAGCCTATGCAACGGGTAAAGGTTCTTTTAAAGTTCGTGCCACAGTTGAAATTAGCAAGGTCACTTCTCGCAAAATGGGAATTGTTATTAAAGAGCTGCCCTTCAACATCGGTCCTGAAAAAGTTGTCGAAAGAATTGCAGACCTTGCCAAGGCTAAGAAGATTCAAGGTATCTCAGACATCATTGACCTCACTGATGGCCAGACTGGTACAAATGTTGTTATCGAACTTAAAAACGGTTTCGAGCCAGAGGCTGTCCTAGAACAGCTTTACAAGCTGACTCCAATGGAGGATGGCTTTGCAATCAATGCGGTTGCACTAGTTAAGGGCCGTCCGCAGACTCTCGGCCTTAAAGAGCTTCTGCAGGTATTTATCGAACACCGCATCGAAGTTGTTCGTCGTCGCTCGCAATACCGTAAAGCGAAGGCTGAAGATCGCTTGACTCTCGTTGATGGTCTTTTGAAGGCGATTATCGATATTGATAAGGTCATCAAGATTATTCGCGCCAGCGATGACGCCGCTGCTGCAAAAGACGCTCTCATTAAGGGATTTAAACTCAACGAAGAGCAAGCAACTTACATTCTTGATATGCCGCTTCGTCGTTTAACGAAGATGAGTAAATTAGAGCTTGAAACTGAATCAAAAGAGCTTAAGGCGACTATCGCTGCCCTCACCGCCCTCTTAAAGTCAGATGAGGCGATGCGAAAGCAGGTCTCAGATGAGCTCACTGCAGTGTCGAAGGCATACGCGGTACCGCGTCGCACTCGTCTTGCAACCGCGTAAACTGCACCAGTGATTTCAACTTCTGCTCTCGAACTTCGTGCTGGTGCACGCCTGCTTGTCAGTGGCGTCAACGTACGAGTCAATAGCGGTGATCGAGTTGGTTTCGTAGGTCGAAACGGCGCAGGTAAATCAACACTTGCAAAAGTATTAGCTGGTGAGAATTTGCCTGCAGGTGGCGGAGTTCAGCGCACTGGAAAAATTGGTTATCTGCCACAAGATCCACGCACTGGCGAAGATCAAGGCACAGCACTTGATCGCATTTTATCTGCGCGTGGACTCGATGAGATTGCAAAGCGCATGACAGCAGTTGAACTCGAACTTTCAACGACAGAGGGCGCTGAACTCGAAAAAGCACTTGAGCGCTATAGCCGCGTCGATGCCGAATTTGCTGCAGCGGGTGGATACGCCGCAACTGCAGAGGCCGAAGCAATTGCTTCATCACTCGGTGTCTCAGAGGATGTTTTTCACAATGAGATTGCCACGCTATCTGGTGGTCAACGCCGACGCATAGAACTCGCTCGCATCTTGTTCTCTGGCGCCGAAACTTTACTGCTCGATGAGCCTACCAACCACCTCGATGCTGATTCGATTATCTGGTTGCGTCAGTACTTAACAAACTACGCAGGCGGTCTAGTAATCATCTCTCACGATGTTAACCTCATTGAGACCGTTGTGAATAAAGTCTTCTACATCGATGCCAATCGCAACGTTATCGATGTTTACAACATGGGTTGGAAGCAGTACCTCTTACAACGCGAAGCAGATGAGCACCGTCGTAAGAAAGAGCGTGCTAATGCCGAAAAGCGCGCCGAGATATTGCAGAAGCAGGGCGAGAAGATGCGTGCTAAAGCTTCTAAGGCAACTGCTGCCCAGGGAATGCTTCGTCGCGCAGAGAAGCTTCGTTCATCACTTGAAGATGTTCGCGTTGCTGACAAGGTTGCCAAACTTCGTTTTCCAACTCCTGCTCCATGTGGCAAGACTCCCCTATCGGGCGAAGAACTATCAAAGAATTACGGTTCACTCGAAATCTTCACAGATGTTTCTTGTGTAATCGACAAGGGATCTCGAGTTGTAATCCTTGGTCTTAACGGTGCTGGCAAGACAACACTTCTACGTATCTTGGCTGGTGAACTCGAATCAGACACTGGTCGCGTTGATTCTGGACATGGTCTAAAGATTGGCTATTACGCACAGGAACACGAGTCACTAGATTTCGAGCGTTCAGTCCTTGAGAACATGATGTCGGCAACTGCAGAAATCCGCGAACCAGAGGCGCGCAATGTCTTGGGTTCATTCCTCTTTGTCGGCGATGATGTGCATAAGCCTGTAAAAGTTCTATCTGGTGGCGAGAGAACCCGCTTAGCACTGGCAACCATCGTCGTATCTGGCGCTAATGTCTTGCTTCTTGATGAGCCTACAAATAACTTAGATCCAGCATCTCGTGCTGAAATCTTAGGAGCGCTCACTGAATATCAAGGCGCTGTAATCATGGTTTCTCACGATGAAGGCGCTGTACAGGCACTTAAGCCAGACCGAGTGATTTTGTTACCTGATGGAGATGAAGATATCTGGAAAGACGAGTACTTCGACCTAGTTTCGATTGACTAGCGCATCACGGCATTCCAATAATCTTCACGCGTCAACCGGTCGTATTCAAAGTTTTCATGAGTTATATGGAGCGGGTGACGACCTTGCCAGCCAACTGAAACAATCCGAGTGCGACCCAGTTCGAGAATTATCTTCACCGCGGGAATGAAATCCGTATCGTGAGAGAGCAAATATAAGATATCGAATTTCCCGCTTTCAGACATTTCAAAGAGATTTACTGCAGCTAGTACATCTACGCCCTTTTCTTGAGGAGGAAGATTGTTAGTCCGATATTTGAGTGGCACGTGATGGACGGAGATTGCTCCACTCTTCTCCCAAGCTGATTTTTGGCTCATATTCAAAGCATATTTTCTAGACTCTTTCAGATTACTCGGAAGGCCACGAAAGACCCTCACTTCGGAGATCAAAGAATCTTGATTTCTCAATAGTGCTTGGGCCATCTTGATTGGGGAGATGAATGTCGAATTACTGTTCATCGAGTTCGAAAAAAGATTATTTCCTACCAGGTGCATATTTTGATAATCAATGACAAAACCAGCGCGATTCAATGGCTAGACCAAGAAAATAGAAACCCCACCGGTCCCGGAGGACGGTGGGGGGTTGAGCCATTAGTATTGCATAACCCAAGCATTTGAGAAAGCTATCTTGGATTAAACTCCGCCGATTTCGTAATCCACAGGGTTTCGATGACTCTGCGTCACTAATGTGATTACTTTGAGTTCTACCTAAGCGTCGATTGAATCGCGATCAATCTCAGCGTTAGCGATAAATTCTTTACGTGGAGCAACATCTGAACCCATGAGAAGTTCAAACATCGCTTCTGCCGCCACAGCATCTTTAACTGTAATACGGCGCAATGTGCGAACATCAGGATCCATAGTGGTTTCGCGGAGCTGATCAGCATCCATCTCGCCCAGACCTTTGTAACGCTGAATAGGTTCTTTCCAGCGCTTGCCTTGCTTGGCAAGGTCGGCAGTAACTTTCTTCATCTCATCGTCTGAATAGGTGTAGAGGTATTGACCCTTCTTGCCTCCACCGCCCATTACTTCAATACGGTGAAGCGGTGGGATTGCTGCAAAGACACGACCAGCATCAATGAGTGGGCGCATATAGCGATACATCAAAGTAAGCAGAAGACAACGAATATGCGCGCCATCAACATCAGCATCTGACATCAAAATCACGCGACCATATCGCGCATCATCTAGTTCAAATGATTTGCCTGAACCTGCACCGATTACCTGAATGATTGATCCGCACTCTTTATCATCGAGCATCTGCGATAGCGATGCCTTTTGCACATTAAGAATCTTGCCGCGAATTGGCAAGATTGCTTGGAATTCAGAGTTACGCGCAGCCTTTGTTGTTCCGAGCGCCGAGTCACCCTCAACGATAAAGAGCTCGGTACGAGTGACATCTTCAGAGCGACAATCTGAAAGCTTGGTTGGCAAGCTAGAAGATTCGAGAGCGTTCTTACGGCGCTGAATATCTTTATGAGTACGTGCGCTGATACGAGTACGTGAGGCAGCAGCGACTTTCTCCATAATCAACTTGCCATTTGCCTTGTCGATTCGGCGAGTGGTTGCAAAGAATTCCTTTAATTTATCGGCAACAACTGCGCTGACAATCTTGGTGGCAGCAGCTGTGCCTAGTACCTCTTTAGTCTGGCCTTCAAATTGTGGTTCTGACATTCGAACTGTGACGACTGCTGTAATGCCTTCCATGACATCCTCTTTTAGGACATCAGCTTCGTTCTTCTTAAGGATTCCTGCGCTACGCATCGCTTCATTAAATGACTTGGTGATGGCGCGATCAAAGCCCTGTAAGTGGGTTCCACCCTTAGGGGTAGCAATAATGTTTACGAAGGAGCGAATGGTGGATTCGAATCCATCGCCCCATTTCATCGCGATATCAACTTCCATATCGCGTTCAACTTCAGTTGAGACCATATGACCTTTATCATCGAGAACAGGAACAGTCTCTTGATAATGACCTGAGCCGTAGATGCGAATGACATCGCCGATTGGCTGATCAGGTTGCAAGAAATCACAGTATTCAGAGATTCCGCCTTTGTGGAAGAAAGTCTGGGTCGTCTTCTCTTTTGTGCGGTTATCGTTAACAGTTAGAGATAGACCAGGAACTAAAAATGATGTCTGGCGTGCACGCGCATAGATATCTTCGATATCAAGGGATGCTTC
Organism: Actinomycetota bacterium; assembly: GCA_009704515.1. The sequence goes on along the minus strand of WLDZ01000032.1, from coordinate 3,286 downwards.
CTTAAGGAAGATCTGCTTATCTGACCACCACTTAACTCGTGTGCCAGTAATCTTGGAAGAAATTTTGCCAATCACGCGCAACCCTGAATGCTCAGTAAAGGCAGCCTTAGGACCATCACCGTCGAAGATACCTGGAGTTCCGCGCTTAAATGACATCCAATAAATCTTGCCGTTACGGTCGACTTCTACATCAAGGCGCTCGGCAAGTGCGTTTACAACAGAGGCACCGACACCATGCAAACCACCTGATGCCGCATACGATCCGCCACCAAATTTTCCGCCTGCGTGCAATTTTGTAAGAACAACTTCAACGCCAGTAAGGCCAGTCTTCGGCTCTTTATCAACTGGAATTCCGCGACCATCGTCATGAACTTCTACTGAACCATCGGCCTCAAGATTGATTTCAATCTTCTTGCAATGGCCCGCCAGGGATTCATCTACTGAGTTATCAATGATTTCCCAGAGGCAATGCATCAACCCGCGTGAATCGGTTGAGCCGATATACATTCCAGGGCGTTTACGAACGGCATCAAGGCCTTCGAGGACTGCGAGATCCTTTGCGGTATAGCTATCTTTGGAATCTACCGCTTGATCAACCGCTGGGTCGAAGTTAAGTTCGTTGTCAGCCACGGTGGCAAAGATTAACTACCTCTACCCAATCTGGCGGGTAAGCGCGCCGCAGGGGGCTCTAGATACTCAATAAGTGCCCATATTGTGAAAGATTTAAGGAATTTAAGCGCGCGGGGAATAAAAGATGGTGGCATGATGTTCCATGTGTAGAGCGAAAGCTCACGACACACTCACAAAAGGTGAGTTTCTAGCGAACGGAGAGCGCGATGACCGAGCAAGTACTACTCGAATCCACACCCCTCAATGCCCTCGACCGCTGCGATCGTTGCGGCGCCCAAGCATATGTTCGCGCCGTGCTTGCAACAGGTGGAGAACTCATGTTCTGCGCCCACCACGGTAAAGAGTATGCCGAGAAGCTAGCTGCAATTGCTGTCAAGATTCAAGATGAGACAGCTCGTTTGGTTGAGACTAAGTAATTAAATAATTTAAGAAAGGGCACTCGCGATAAGCGGGTGCCCTTTCTTATTTCTAAACAACTCTAAACTTCTAAACTCTCTTCTTCGATCGCTTCTCTGATACTTGGAAAATTGCCAGAATCGCAAGCGGTATAAAGAAGATATATGGTTTACCAGTAAGGTCAAGAATGTAGATAAGCACCCAGGAAATTGCGATTGCGCCAGCAGTCAAAATTCGATACATCATTCTTTATCCTACCAATCGGCAAACCAGGGAAGGGACTAGCGTGACTACCCAATTTACTCTGAGCAATCCACCAACTACCTGAATAACGGCTTCGACTTGCCAGTTAGTTATTAAGGAACAAATTGTTACAGGTACTGGCCCTGTTAAGGGTCGCCGCATATCGATTGCGCCTTCTGGGTTCGGAGCGCAAATTGCTGTCGAGCAAACCGTAGCTCCTGCATTTGCTGAGGGAACAACACTTAAACTAATTGCGCCGAGTAGAGAGGTTATTATCGTAAATTTTATTAGTCTTCTTTTCACTGACTTCACCTTTCTCGAATGAGATTCCAGTGAAGCGTTGGCAAGAGAAAGCTTCAATCGGGCAAGCCCGATTGAAAAATAGGCCTAGGTGGGTCGTCGCTTTTAGCGGCGGCCCGTTCTTCTTCCTACGCCAACGTTAAGTGCTGCTGATCGAACATTTGAAAATGAACTTGAAGTTGGATCGAGCAGAGCAGTCAGCGCCACAGATTGACCTTGTATGGCAGGTTTCCAGGAGCATGTAGCAGATGTCGTCGCACTCTTTGCAGCACACCCACCGATAACTTTTCCGTTAACCATGAACTTCACTTTTCCAGCTGTATTAACTGATGCGGTGATGTTAATAGCGGTTCCCTTGGCAACAGTGACTACTCCACCTGCGAGTGAGATTGAGATGGTGGCAGCTCCTGCTGTGACCGTGAGAGTCGATGTTACTGAAACATTCGAATTGAAATTAGTCGTATCCGTCGGAGTAAGAGTCGCAGTAAGGGTCGTATTGCCTTGTCCTACAACCGTAATCGTGCTCCCAGATACAGAGGCAACACCAGTATTAGAACTTGTATAGGCAAATGTTCCTGCTGCATTTGAAGTGGGTGCAGTGACGGTATATGCGGATGCTCCGCTTAATTTGGTGGAATCACCCCAAGTTAAAACAGGATCGCCCTTCAGAATCATGATGGAGTCAGTGTAAGTATTCGCAAAAGAACTCGAGCTGACGCGAAAGAGCACGAAAGTTCCAGCGTTAATTCCACTGAAACCTAAGCTGGTAAATGTGACGACACCACCAACGGCAGTCATACTCTCTTGGAAGATGGTCGATCCTGAGTTACTGGGAGTCGTAACTGTCAGCACAGTGGTGTTATCGGTGGTGACTGTATTACCACCGGAGTCTTGAATAATGTAGATAGGTTGTTGACCAAAGGCTCTTCCATAGTATCCAAAATCTGGTCGTGTGCTTCTGGTGATATTTGACGCAGGACCAGAGGTAACGGTGAGCGTTTCAAAGGCGGAGGTGAGTGAAGTTGCAGAATATGTGACCATGCACTGAGTTCCACTGGAAGAAATAAGTAGCAAGCCGCTAAATTCTGCAACCCCGTTTGTTGCTGTGGCTGTATCGGATGCTCCAACAAAACAGGTTGAATTATTCGCTGTTGCTCGGATTGTCGTTGCCGAATAACTACTTACAAGATTTCCGCCTGAATCTACAATTTTAATCTGTGGCTGAGTAGAAAACGGGACTCCTGTTTGCGCTCCCGCACCATTGCGCGAAACATTGAGCTTTGTCGCAGCTCCAACCGTGACCGTAACGCTCTGTGTTACTGCGGTAACGCCCGCAGCCGAATAAGTTACGGTGTATGCAGTTCCAGCGGTACCTGATATCCCCAAGTTAGAAAAAGTAACTACACCAGCAATGGCTGTGGCAGTTGTTGTTCCGACTAATGAGCCGCCTGCACTAATAGTTGCCGTGACTACGGTTGATGAGTCCGTCAGAATCGTTCCTGAGAATTGATCCTTGAGTGTGATCTGTGGCTGAGTCGAAAATGCGGCACCAGCTGCTGTTCCAGCAGATTGTCTCGATAGCGTTATCGATGACAATGTTCCACCGGGTGTAACTGCTGACGAAGCAGATGAAGTTGCACCATTTCCATTACCGTTAATGGGGGTAAGTCTAAAAACATAGCTTGTGTAATTTATGAGCCCAGTAATAACTACAGGC
>WLDZ01000031.1 GCA_009704515.1 Actinomycetota bacterium | reverse complement strand
GCGAACGCTCTGCCCATTCGCGCGTACTCTTAAGAAGTAGTCGTGGTGAACCTTCACCAGCTGCACGAGAAATCTCAGTAGCGAGTGCCTGCATCTCATCTGCACTTTTGAGAAAGGCTTCGGCATTGCGGCGTTCGAGATGGCGCGGATCAAGCGGAACTAATTGGCGGGCGCAGTCGAGGATGTCAGCGACCGGCCCATCTGTGCGGTCGAGCATTCGCACTGCATTGGTAACTATCGCATCGATATCGTGATCGCGGGCAAAGGCGAGAGAGCGCCCCGCAAAGAGCGTTGACCGCGGACCATTGCCACCAACAAGATGTGATACACATTCGATTGCATGATCTGCAAAATAGGGACGGGTCTTATTGAAGATATCCATCGCTATATCAAAGCGATGTAGCGCTATCGCTTCTGCAATGGGTGATTCAGGGCCATGGAGCAGAAAGAGTTTGCTGCTGTATTGGCTAAAGCGTTGCAAAATATCGAGAGTCAGTACCGGAACGCGATCAGGTGAGTGTGTTGTGATGCCTCGATAAAGATGTAAGAGGTCACGCCATCCCCCATCACCGCCCGCCATGATTGTGATACGCGGCAGATTCTTACGATCGGATTTAACACCCACTGATTCGCTATTGATTAAATCAATCTGCAGGTTGATTCCAAGAATTGGAGCAACACCATATTGCAGACAACTTTTAGCAAAACGGATTGCACCAGCCAATGAATCTCTATCTGTTAAGGCAAGTGCAGGCATTTCAAATTGGGCAGCTCGCTCGACAAGATCGTGTGGCTGCGTTGTGCCGTACTTAAATGAATAAGCGCTCGTTGTGCGCAGATGGATAAAACTCATCTCTTAAATTGTGGTCACAATCCATTGACCAGTGGTTTCGTCGCGTTCGAGTTGAAATGTTGTCAGCGCTCCGATGGGCGCCGCCTCGACCGTCCAGAGTGCGCGTGCTTGATCATCGGGGCGATAGATGCCATCGCTAGCGCGGTTCCACCATCCCCCGGATTCGCACCAACGCGAGAGAACGGCATGGATACGAAAGCGTCGCCCTCGAAAGGTGAATTCGATAGGGGTAGTTGGTCCATCGATAAGGACCTCTCCTGCAGGGATTACTTCGCTTGCCATGTGTGTGCCTCTTTATATTTTGAATTGCGGTTTCCAATTTAGATTGCATTTTCGAACAGATGTTCGAAAAATAGCCCACCCCACCGACAAGAGCAACGCTAAAGCCTTAGTTGAGGGTTTTGAGCGCCTTCTGGGGCTACAGTGTTGGGATAAGTGTTGGGATAGAACCCTGAACAGGAGAGAAAAATGGATCTAGTACTCGTTATCGGCCGCGTCCTCTTCGCCCTTCTCTGGGTAGGAGCAGGCTTTGCCCACTTTAAGAACCTCGAGGCAATGACTGGCTACGCCACATATAAGAAAGTGCCTGCGGCAAAGTTGGCCGTCCTCGGAAGCGGCTTGGCATTTTTAGTCGGTGGAATTCTTATCTTGCTTGGCGCTTGGATCGATTTAGCTGCTGCGCTGATTGCAGTGACTGTAATTTTGGCAGCAATAATCTTCCACCAGTTCTGGAAAGAGAGCGATGCCAATACCAAGATGCAAGAACAGATGGCATTTAACAAAGACCTTGCACTCGGTGGTGCAGCGCTCATCCTCTTCGCACTCGTTGCAGGTGGAGCAGTTACTGACTTCGGACCAAGTATCGGAAGCATAGCTTTCTTCGGCTAAAGCCCAATCGAAAGCAGAGCACTATGAACATTGAAATCCTAGGAGCGCTACTTGCAGGCGCATTTATAGGTAGCGTCCTAGGTTTTATTGGAGCTGGTGGTGCCATGCTTGCCGTTCCGATTCTGATTTACATCTTCGCATTCACACCGCATCATGCAACAACAGCATCACTTGCAGTCGTGGGATTAGCCGCTGCATCGGGTGTACTGACAAAGATGCGCTCTCGTGAAGTTCTCTATCGTGAAGCGATAATTATCTGGGCAATCGGCTTGATTACCAACCTTGGATTTTCATCAATCTCTGATCAGCTACCCGATAGATTCATTACAACTGGCTTTGCCTTAGTACTCGCACTCGCCGGCTTATCAATGATTCGCAATCCTTTATCAACTATCCATACTCGGATGCCATTGCCAATATTGATTCTGGTCTCTCTCCTTATCGGATCAATTACAGGCCTCTTTGGCATCGGCGGTGGCTTCTTGGCTATCCCTATCTTGGTTCTTTTCTTCGGAACGCCTCAGATTGTCGCTGCAGGAACATCGCTTCTGATTATTGCTATGAACTCATTAACTGCGCTTCTAGGGCGTGCTGCCACATGGAATGAGATTGATTGGCATGTTCCAATCCTGATGGGGTTAAGCGCAATTGTTATTTCAAATATTGCATCTCGCAAGGCATCGAAATCAACTCCAGCAATCCTTAAATCTCTCTTCGCCGTATTTCTACTTTCCTTGGCGCTATTTACCCTCATTGAGAGCTGGGTTTTCTAAGCCTTCTTCTTGCTCCTTTTTTATTGCTCGAGACATATATCCGCCAAGAATCATCATTAATACTGGGTAAGCCATCGCAATTGATAGCGTGCTTACTTCAGCAAAGAGCCCAGTAATTGTTGGACCGATAAAGTAACCTGAAATACCGATCAACCCAACGCGGGATATTGCAACTGCTGGCGCAACTCCCTTGATTCGACTAGCTGCCAAGATAAATGCTGGAAACATTGGGCCGATACCCAGACCCGCAAAGATAAAACCAATATTTACAATTATGAGTGCAGGAATTTCTGCATAACTGGAAAGTGGAACAGCAATTGCAATTGAGAGTCCCCAGACAGCGCCACCAACTACTCCCCCATAACGCACTGTATTGCGCAAGCCAAATTTATGTAGCGCCTTATCTCCTAAGAAGCGACTAACAATCATCGCCAATGCAAACGATGCAAACGCTGTCGAATAAAGTCGAGATGAGATATCCATATTTTCGCGTAAGAGAATTCCGGCCCAATCGCTAGCGGCGCCTTCTGCCACCATTCCTGCAATCATGCCCACTCCCAGCGCCCATAATGGGAAAGCTGATTTACCAAAGAATGGGATCTTTGCCTCAGTCGTCTCTCCAGTATTTCCTGCATGTTGGTCCATATCAGGTTTTAGTAAGAAAAAGTTAGCAGGGATAAAAGCTATAATTGAAAGTACCGCAATGGAAACAAGATTTTCTTTAGGTGTTAAGTGCGCAATCATGAAACCACCGAATACAGCAGATGCAAAGGAACCTACGCTCCACATCGCGTGAAAAGATGAGAGACATTTTTTATTGAGAATCTTTTCAACCACGATTCCTTGGCTATTGAGCGACATATCCGTGATGGCATACCCAAATCCCATCAACATCAGCGCAAAGAACAATTGCGTTGCCGTCATTGCATATGCCATTGCAACTAATCCGAGAGGCAAAAGAATCGATGAGATACGCGCAACCGGACGTGATCCAAATGTATGAATAGCTCGCCCTGCTAATTGAGCGCCGAGAACTGATCCGATCGTTGAACCGAGAAAGACAAATCCGAATTGACCATTGCTCAAGCCGACTGCATCTTTAATCTCAGGGATACGTGGTACCCACGCCATCGACGCAATTCCCATGATTAAAAAGGATGCCCAAAGCGAATTTCGCGCACCAGCACCGATTTTGAGCTCGCTAGTCATTGGGTAAACCTATCCTCTAAAGTACGAACCTATGGAACATATTCTTGAGAAAGCTCCTGTGAAAAGAGTTGCTGAAGCGATGAGCACACTCAAAATCGCCGGCCCCATCACAGTTCTCGGGGATACAGCTCGCACCGCCCAAGATGCTGCATCCGCCCTTGGCATCGAAGTCGGCCAGATTGCATCTTCACTTATCTTCAAGACTCCCGATGGACGAGTTCTTCTTGTGATCACAAGCGGTCGCCATCGAGTAGATACAGAGTTAGTTGCGCAAGGACTCGCTGTGACCGAACTCGTTCGAGTAGATGCCAACTTTGTGAAAGAGTTTTCTGGATTTTCTATTGGTGGCGTTTCGCCAATCGGCTGGCTTTCTAAGGCAGATATCACCCTCATTGATGAGGCGCTTAATGATTATGAGGTTGTCTGGGGTGCTGCTGGACATCCCCATGCGGTCTACCCGACCAGTTATGCAGAGTTAATTGAATGCACGGGCGCACAACCTATGGTTGTTGGAGATTAACTGTGCCAAATCAAAAATCATTTACAGGTATCTATCTTTTTACCATAAAGGAAAAATCTATTCCTTTTGCTTTCTTGCAGATGGCTATCGGTCGTCGCATCGCGCGCGCAATCCCTGGCGTTAAATTCGCCAAATTAATGGGCACGGGTACTGGCAAGACTTTTACTCCTTCAGATGCTGATTTGAAACAATGGGCGATTCTCTTTGTCGCTGAAGATTTTGGCGTTGTTGATAGTTCTCGATTCATTAGCGGTTGGCGTAAGCGCTCTAGCAAAGTTGAGATATTGCACCTCAATCCGATTTCATCACACGGTAAATGGTCGCGCCGCGAACCTTTCGAACTTTCTGGTGCAACTCATTCGGGCGGACCTGTTGTTGCTATTACGAGAGCGCGCTTGAAATGGTCGCAGGCGATTAGATTCTGGCGATCAATTCCACCAGTTGTTTTGGATCTTCATCAATCCCCTGGGCTCTTGCTTTCGATTGGTATTGGAGAGGCACCTATTGGCTTACAGGGAACCCTGTCTATCTGGCGCTCTGCAGCCGAACTGCGTGATTTCGCATACAAGAACGCCCCTCATCGCGCAGTAATTGAGGATACGAAGCGCTTTGATTGGTATAGCGAAGAGCTCTTTGCGCGCTTTGATCTGATTAATACGGCAGACTTTCCCTATGTCCATTAGGCAATTCACTCCCCGCCGCAGACGCAGAGGGATTTCACAGCGCGCTAGGTATGCCTTGGGTGGAAGTCTTGGTTTAACCATTCTTCTACAAATGTCTTATCCGCTCGTCAGCGGTGACGTGCTTGCATTCGTCACAATTTCATCAGTAATGATGGGTGCACTTGCGATGGCTTTTCATGCATATCTCTCTTACGGACTTAAATATGCCACTCGTTACTTAGTAATCATTCTGCTCTTCGGTTACTTCATTGAGTTTCTTGGACTACATACCGGGTGGCCTTTTGGTGAATATGTCTATGACGATTCACTTGGTTTGAACTTAGGTGGAGTTCCACTTGTTGTTCCTTTTGCGTGGGCGATGATGGCTCACCCTGTTCTTGTAGCAGCTCGTAAGGTTACGATGAAGTGGACCTTCCTATATGGCGGCGCCTTGATGGCAGCGTGGGATCTCTTTCTTGACCCACAGATGGTTGCAGCTGGACGATGGACCTGGGTGGTCGATGGAGCGCATGTTCCATTCTCGCCCGAGATTCCACTCTCTAATTTATTTGGATGGCTCTTATCAGGTTGCGCAATTATTGCCTTCCTCAATTTTGTACTTCCTTTTGAGCGCAGAAAAGAAAGTGCCAGCCTCACAGCTGTAACTGCTTGGCTTGGCTGGGTTCTCTTCTCGGGCTTTGTGGGCAACCTCTTCTTCTTCGATCGTCCAGGGCTCGCGCTCTTTGCTACAGCAATCTTTGGCACTCTGCTTGCGCCATACATCTTCAAGAGCACTCTTGGAGAGTCATAAAAGTTTTATGGTAATTGCCGCTTTTCTGCTCAATACTTTATTGCTTTTGATTACCCTGATTAACTTTGCGCTCTTACGCAGACCTACAAAGGCTCGTGCAATTAAAGAGAGCGTTGCTATTTTGCTTCCGGTGCGCAATGAAGCAGAGAATATTGAAAGAATTCTCAATGAGTTGCTAGCTCAAGAAAATCTAAAGAATTTTCAAATAATTGTAATTAACGATAACTCTGAAGATAAAACAGCAGTAATTGCCAGTGAGTTTAAGTCTCCCCAAATAACTCTTCTCAACGCCCCTGCCCCGCAGCCTGGATGGATAGGCAAGGTAAGCGCTCTCGACTTTGGCTTAAATCAGATCAGTAATGCGCATTCGGATTACATCATTTCGATTGATGCCGATGTTTCATTTAAACCTGATGCAATTTCTCGCGCTATCGCCACAGCGCAGGATCTCAACTTAGATTTTATCTCCCCTTATCCCCGCCAAATTGCATTTACTTGGACCGAGCGGTTGATTCAGCCTTTACTGCAATGGTCTTGGATGAGCACAGTTCTACTGCGGGGCGCCGAGAAGATTCCGATGAAATCTACAGTTATCTGCAATGGGCAGTTCTTGGTCATGAAGACACAATCTTTAATCCAGAGCGGTGGCTTTGCCACGGTTTCTCAATACGTGCTTGACGATATTGAACTTGGTAGAGCATTTGTTCGCGCTGGTTTTCGCGGTGTGGTGATCGACGGATCAGAACTTGCCGCTACTCGTATGTACTCATCATTTGCAGAGATAAAGAGTGGTTACGGGAAATCTCTCCACCGCGCATTTGGTGGCGTTATCGGTGCGCTCTTTGTAACTCTCTTCATGGTGCTCAGCGCAATCATTCCATTGCTCTATTCCTTAAGTGGAAACTTTCTAGCACTTGCAGGCCTTGCAGCAATCATTGCAACCAGAATGCTCAGCGCTTATTCGTCCTCATCTCGAATTCGTGATTGCTTCTTGCATCCGATCTCCGCACTCCTCTTTCTCTATCTGCTTTACTACTCATGGAGCCATCGCTCACAAGTTCAATGGAAGGGGCGAACCATATGACTGGCACGGTCGGCAAGGTAAAGAACCCCAAATCCATCATTGTTATCGGCGCTGGAATCGGTGGTATGTGCGTTGCTGCTCGATTGGCAAAAGCGGGCCATAAAGTTTCGATTTACGAAGCATCCGATCGCACAGGTGGTAAATGCCGTACCGAATGGGTTGGTGATTACGCCTTCGATACTGGGCCATCTCTTCTGACTATCCCTGCCGTCTATCGTGATTTCTTCCAACGAACTGGCGAGCAAATGGGTCGAGTCTTAGAACTTCAAGCAGTCGATCCATCATTTAATTACCGCTTTGTCGATGGAAAGCAGATTAACTTTACAAACCTTTCTCGCAAAGCCACGCTCCAATCAATTGCTTCAACTTTGGGTGATGGCGCGGCTATCGAATGGGATCGACTTCTGCTGCGAGCTGAAGCTATGTGGGGCGTGGCACGCGAACCATTTATTGAATCTGAGCTCACTACTCCCCTTGCACTTCTCAAGCGCAGGCATATCTTTAAAGATCTTCGCATCATCGCACCTCGCGCCACTTTGCGAGATTTTAAGATTCAATCGCCACATCTCTCAAAGATTATGGATCGTTATGCCACTTATAGTGGTTCTGATCCACGCAAAGCCCCTGCGGTACTTTCGACTATCGCGTTTATCGAAGAGGCATTTGGCGCTTGGCACATTAAAGGCGGTATCGGAACTCTTTCAGAGCGAATTACAGAGCGTTGTGAAAAATTAGGGGTAGAGATACATCTCAATACTCCTATTGCTTCAATTAACTTGCAGGGAGCAACAGCCACTGGAGTCACCTTGGCTGATGGCACAGTTATTAAGGCAGATCGAGTGGTCTCTAACTCTGACGCTAGCTTGACCTACAACACTCTTATTAAAAGCTCTCATCGCAAGGTTCGAAAAGTGCGTCGTGGCTTAGATAAGTTAGAGCCATCTCTTGCAGGCTTCTGCCTTTTAATAGGACTGAAACCATCCCAAGAGCAACCTTTGGCACATCACACAATTTTGTTCCCTGAAGATTACGACGCTGAATTTGATGGGATTTTTGCAAAGCGGGAGCCTGTTGCACGACCAGCAATTTATCTCTGCTCTCCACACGATGAATCAATGGTGAAGAACCGCGGTCACGAAGCAATTTTCGTACTGGTTAATGCTCCGCGCCATGATTTAGATGCATCAAAAGGTTTCGATTGGAGTGATGAAGAGTTTGTTAGTAAATATGCGCAATCAATCATTGATCAAATTGAAGAACGCGGCATCAGTATTCGTGATCGCCTTGATACTTTGGAGATTAGAACACCGTTAGACCTTCAAGAAACTGTCTTGGCTCCAGGTGGTTCGATTTATGGAAGCTCTAGCAATGGAGCAAGAGCGGCATTCTTGCGAGCTCGCAATCGCTCTCCCATCAAGAATCTTTATCTTGTTGGGGGTTCAGCGCATCCCGGAGGTGGATTGCCTTTAGTGGGTCTGAGCGCTGAAATCGTCGCTAACGCAATATTGAACGCGCCATCTTCACAATCAACAGGACACTAAATAGTTGCAGCGCAATAAATGCTATTGATAGTGCTGCAAGTAGATTGACCGCGAAGGCACTTAAGATGATGGTGAAGAGGATATAAATTGCTCGCACTGGGCGCTCAGCTGGCGTGACTACACCAACTTGCGCGTGACCCATAGAAGCCAAACGCGCGCGTGCATACTCTTGTGTGGCACCCAGAATCCAAATAGTTATAGCGAGTCCTGCAGGTACGCCTAGATAGAAAACAAATGTGAGCCAGAAAGATTCGGAGATGCGATCGGCAATGGTGTCATAGATACCGCCCATTTCAGATTCTCTATCTTGATAGATAGCAAGTGAGCCATCTACCCCGTCGGCCATGAGTGAGAGCACTAGCAAGATGATTGCTGGTGCTATCGAAATCTCTTTCTCACCCTGCACGATTGGCAAGAGCATTGCAGCAGATAAAAGAACGCCAACCACGGTCATAATGTTCGGCGTTATGCGAATAAAGTTAAGACCACGCGCAATGAAATATGAAATTGTCAGCCAACCCTTTACTGCACCTTTTATCTCTGCACCTCCGTGAAGTGCGCTCCATTTTGAATGAAATTCTCCACGAGTAATTGACATAAGTTATCGCTTCTTTAGATTCTCAAATATCTCGCGGGTGGCAGTAGATGTATTCATTGTATAAAAATGTAAACCAGGAGCTCCTGCATCAAGTAACTTCTGAGATAGCTCTGTAGCGATCTCGACACCTAATTTGCGAACATCATCAGGATT
>WLDZ01000030.1 GCA_009704515.1 Actinomycetota bacterium | reverse complement strand
TATCGCTTCTTTAGATTCTCAAATATCTCGCGGGTGGCAGTAGATGTATTCATTGTATAAAAATGTAAACCAGGAGCTCCTGCATCAAGTAACTTCTGAGATAGCTCTGTAGCGATCTCGACACCTAATTTGCGAACATCATCAGGATTCTCACCTATTGCATCAAATGCTTGCGAGATTGACGCTGGAATTGGAGTTCCGCTGAGCTCAGCCATTCGGTTGAGCTGCTTTACATTAGTCACTGGCAGGATTCCCGGAATGATCGGTAACGACGAACCTTGCGCAGCGAGTTTTTCCACGAGAGCAGCCCATTTATCAACTTCAAAGAAAAATTGTGTTGTTGCAAAAGATGCACCGAGTTGCTCTTTGCGAAGAAGAACTTCAATATCTTGATTGGTTGCCGAATCTGTTGCAGGGTGACCATCAGGAAAAGCTGCTACGCCGATTGTGAATCCACCAAATTCAGCTGCCAACATAACTAATTCGTCGGCATGATCTAGTCCGCCATCTGTCTTTGTCCAAGGAGCACGTGGACCACCTACTGGATCTCCGCGTAGCGCCAGAATGCTATTTATACCTGCTTCACGGTATTTAGTGAGAATTTCAAGAAGTTCTGTTCGGGTCGAGCCAACACAAGTGAGGTGTGCAACTGTTGGAACCTTAGTGCGAGCTGTTATCTCTGAGGTGATTTTTATTGTGCGATCTCGGGTTGAACCGCCGGCTCCGTATGTAACCGATATGAAATCTGGAGCGATAGAGCGAAGGCTGTCGATAGCTGACCAAAGCCGGCTTTCGCCCTCACTATCTTTAGGCGGGAAAAATTCGAAGGAGAAGGTCGGTGCTCCATCACTCTTCATCGCGCCAATCTGCATGGAGTCAGGGTACCGTTACCGCGTGAGTACTGAGGTAAAAGTCGCTATAGAGCAGGCGCGGGCGGATATTCGCCATGAACTTTCACTCTATTTGGCGGCGCAACGGACCTATCTCTTGGCAATCGCATCTGAGCTGCAACCTGTCTGTGATGCCCTTGACGAATTTTTACTCGATGGCGGAAAGCGGCTTCGCCCACTCTTTGCCTATGCCGGAATAATGGCAAGTGGTGCAACTCCTACTCGCGAAATGGTTCGCGCAATCTCGAGCCTTGAGCTTTTGCAAGCATGTGCCTTAATTCATGACGATCTCATGGATGGTTCAGATACAAGACGCGGTAAGCCTGCGATGCATCGACATTTTGAAAATCTGCATCAATCGAGTGCGATGAATGGTCTTGCAAAACAATTCGGTGAATCAGCTGCAGTACTTCTTGGTGACCTTGCACTTGTTTGGTCAGATCAAATGCTCAACACATCTGGAATTTCAAATGAATCACTTCTGGCGGTGCAACGAATCCACGATGAGATGCGAGTCGAACTTATGGCAGGGCAATATCTTGATGTTCGCGAATCAGGAGAAAGTACCTATAGCGTCGAACGCTCATTGCGAATTGCACGTTACAAATCAGGTAAATACACAATCGAGCGCCCGCTCCACCTTGGCGCAGTGATTGGAGATTCTAAGCAGCGCACTGATGGTCCTTTGCTCTCTGCGCTATCGCGATACGGACTTCCTTTAGGCGAAGCCTTTCAGCTTCGTGATGATTTACTCGGAATTTTTGGCGATCCATCGGTGACAGGAAAGCCTGCGGGAGATGATTTACGCGAAGGCAAGCGCACTGTATTGATGGCTATCGCGCTGGATCTGCTCAAAGGTCAAGAGCGAGAGATGCTGGTTAGCCACCTTGGCAAGGCTGATATTTCACCTGCGAAGATTGAAGAGCTTCGTGCTCTCATCATCAATTCAGGTGCCGTAGCACAGGTAGAGGACCTCATCGAGAAGCTTTCGAATGATTCACTGCGCGCCATTGAGGATCCTGCAATAGATTTATCCGCTCGTGAGTTCCTCACCTATATCGCGCTCAGCGCAGTAAAGAGAAGTGCATAGTGCCAAAAAGAATCACTGGACCAACTCAAAAGGTTGTTGTTGTCGGAGCAGGCCTTGCCGGCCTTAGTGCCGCACTTCGTTTGGCAGGCGCTGGTCGCGATGTAACAGTTATTGAACGCGAACTCGTACCGGGCGGACGTAACGGACTGCTCAACAAAGATGGCTATGCATTTGATACTGGGCCTTCTGTTTTAACGATGCCTTCGCTCATTCAAGATTCGTTTTCGGCTGTTGGTGAAGATATGAAAGATTGGCTAGAACTCATGCCAGTTGCTCCTCTCTATCGTGCTTTCTATCATGACGGTTCGCAGATTGATGTCCACGCAGATACTAAAGCGATGGAGCAAGAGATTCGCGAGAAGGTCTCGGCTACCGAAGCTGCAGGATATGTCGAATATGTTGACTTTGTAACAAAGCTCTATAAGTACGAGATGAATGACTTTATCGATCGCAATATTGATTCACCTTTTAATCTACTAACTCCCAATTTAGCGCGCTTAATTGCACTAGGTGGCTTTAGAAAATTGCAACCTAAGGTCAATCAATTCCTTAAAGATCCTCGCCTGCAAAAGGTTTACTCATTCCAGGCAATGTATGCAGGAGTCAGTCCACAGCAGGCACTTGCCATTTATGCAGTGATTGCATATATGGACTCTGTAAATGGAGTCTTCTTCCCTAAGGGTGGAATGCATGCAGTTCCTCGCGCATTAGCAGCAGCTGCGCAGAAGCATGGCGTCAAGTTTGTCTATGGTTCATCAGTAACTTCCCTGGAAACTTCAAATTCGCGAGTAACTGCCGCCATCACAGATAAAGGCGAGCGTTACGAGTGCGATGCCATCGTAATGAACCCGGATCTTCCAGTTGTGTGGAAGGAACTTCTTAAGAAAGAGCCTCTTTCAATTAAGCGCCTGAAGTACTCACCTTCCTGCGTGACGATGCTTGTCGGTTCTTCAAAGAAGTATGACCACATTGCCCACCACAATATTCACTTCGGAGAGTCTTGGGACGGCGTATTTGAAGAGCTCATTAAGAAGAAGACACTTATGAGCGATCCTTCTGTCCTTGTAACTGTCCCAACCCACGATGACCCAACGCTGGCGCCTCCAGGTAAAGAGTCTTATTACGTTCTTTTCCCAACCCCTAATCTTGATGCAGACATTGATTGGACTACCGAAAAGTCTCGCTATCGCGATGAAATGATTCGTACTCTCGAATCGCGTGGATACGATGGATTTGGTGATGCCATTGAAGTCGAACAGATAACAACACCATTGGATTGGCAGGCTCAAGGAATGGAGCGCGGTGCACCATTTGCAAGCGCGCATACCTTCTTCCAGACTGGACCTTTCCGCCCACGCAATATTGCAGCTGGCTTTGAAAATGTTGTCTTTGCCGGCAGCGGAACACAACCAGGAGTCGGCGTGCCAATGGTTTTGATTTCAGGGCGATTGGCCGCAGAACGAATTGTCGGGCCAGTTAAGTAACTACTTCGATGTCTGACTTACTCACGCAATCCTACGAAGAATGTAAGCGTCTCAACGCGCTACATGGCAAG
This sequence comes from Actinomycetota bacterium, assembly GCA_009704515.1. The sequence continues at coordinate 5,649 of WLDZ01000030.1, read as the reverse complement.
ACTTACTATCTTGCAACGTTGCTATTGCCCGCCAAGAAAAGGCCACACGTGCATGCGCTCTACGGTTTTGCGAGATTTGCTGACGAAATTGTTGATGACCTTGCTTCGACGCTAACGCCAGAGGAGAAAGCAGCTGAGCTGAAGAACTGGGGTGCAGCAGTAATTGCCGATCTTCGTCGCGGTGAGAGTAGCGATCTAATTGGTATGGCACTTGTCGATACTGTAAAAAAATTCAATATTCCGCTCTCCTACTTTGAAGCATTCATGAAATCGATGGAGATGGACCTCACTGTCACTCGATACCAGACTTATGACGACCTCATGGAATATGTTTATGGTTCGGCAGTTGTGATTGGTTTAGAGATGTTGCCAATTCTCGGCTACAAAGATGAACGAGCAATATCGGCTGCAACTGCACTCGGAACCGCATTTCAATTAGCCAACTTTATTCGTGACATTGGCGAAGATATTGACCGTGGCCGCATTTATATGCCACTAGATGATTTAGCTAAGTTTGGAGTCACCGAAGAGATGCTGCTCAAGAGGACGATGACCCCAGAAATTACGCAGGCTATTAAGTATCAAATTAATCGAGTACGAGAGCTGCAAGCAGAAGCCGAAGCAGGCATTCAGTATCTAGACCCAATATCGCGCCCATGCATCAGAGCTGCGAGTGAGCTTTACTGCGGAATTGTCGATGAAGTTGAGGCGAATAACTACGATGTCTTCACGCACCGCGCGACTACTTCGACCGCTCGAAGATTACGAGTGGCAGGCGCTGCCTACATACAGACATTATTTGCCCGCATGCGCTAATATTTTCAACACGGGAGCCAAGGTGGCTGAGAGGATCTTCTTTTAGGAGATCGACCGTTTGACCAGTCCGGTAATGCGGATTGAGAATGTAAGAGGTCGCACCATGATGACAACCTTTTTTACCCTATGGGGATATGACGTTTCTTATCTTGAATTTGTAGCGTCCATCGTCTCCTTTATTGGCGTCGGACTGGGAATCACTGGCAAGCGAATCACTTGGCCTTGGTATGGACTCAGCGGAGCCCTTTATGGAATTTTCTTCTTGCAATATGACCTCTATGCCAGTGCTGCGCTACAACTCGTCTTTATTGCGGCAGCTGTAGTTGGTTGGTTTGGTTGGAGCGCTACGGGAGCAAAACCATCACGGCTAACAAATCTCCATCGCATAGCGATTGCAGGGGCGATTCTTCTGCTCTCATTAATTATTGCGCCTCTCCTAGCAGATATTGGTGCAGCAGCTGCATATCCTGACACTCTCCTGCTTCTCGGAAGTATGGCTGCGCAAATTCTTATGGTCTTACAGAAATATGAAACATGGGTCCTCTGGTTCTTGGTAAACATTGGATACGTCGCTCTCTATGCATCGCAAGACTTACTATTTACAACAGTTCTCTATGTTGTATTTACGGTGATGGCATTAATTGGTTGGAAGGCTTGGTATGAATCTCATCGAAGCGCTTTACGATCTAACTAAGACCCTACCCACGCCTATCATCACAATTGATGGTCCTGCTGGCGCAGGAAAAACAACTTTAGCGAGCCATCTATCTACATCTCTTGGTAATTACTTCTCAACATCAGTGATTCATATGGATGATCTCTATAACGGTTGGGAAGATCCATTTAGCGCACCATTTATTGAATCCCTAAAAACCATCACCGATTCTCACGCCAAGAAAAAGAGCTATGCAATACCGCAATATGACTGGGCATTAGGAGAATACGGGCAGGCAAAAAGTTTCCAAACATCTCAATTACTAATTCTCGAAGGAGTTGGGTCAAGTACTTCACAAATACGAGATGTTGTCAGTGCAAGTATCTGGATAGACATCAAACCTGAAGTTGGATTGCAAAGGGTTTTAACGCGAGATGGAACTTCTATTGCAACCGAGATGCAGCAGTGGCTTAAGACACAGGAAGCTTTCTTTACCGCAGAGAAGAGTGCAGAATTAGCCGATTTCGCACTCACCACTTGAGGTAATAACTCAGTTCTCTAAAGGTGTTCAACTAGAATCCCCACATGTCTGATCTCACTGGCGAAATTATTGATGGGCGCTACCAGCTCATTCGCCAGGTTGCCACCGGCGGGATGGCCAGTATCTATGAAGGATTTGATACTCGATTAGATCGTAAAGTTGCAGTAAAAATAATGCACCCTCACCTAGCTCAGGATGAGCAATTCGTTGAGCGCTTCATTCGTGAAGCGAAAGCCGCTGCTTCGCTCTCGCACCCAAATATCGTTGCGGTACAAGATCAAGGGTGGAACCAGAGTGGCACCCCTGCTGTATTTATCGTTATGGAACTTGTTGAGGGACACACTCTTCGAGAGTATCTAAACGAACAAGGCAAACTTTCAATTCGTGATGGGGTTAAGTTTCTCCTACCAGTTCTGAGCGCACTGGCGGCGGCTCATAAAATTGGCATCATTCATAGAGACATTAAGCCCGAAAACATATTGATATCTCGGGAAGGTCGGATCAAGATTGCCGATTTCGGATTAGCCAAAGGCCCGCTTCTTGGTTCGACGATGACGGCAGAGTCCAGTGTCATCCTTGGCAGCGTTTCTTACTTATCTCCCGAACAAGTACAGCGTGGTATCGCTGACGCACGAAGTGATGTCTACTCGGTTGGAATATCCGCATTTGAGATGTTCTCTGGAGATAAACCTTACGGTGGTGACATCCCGATTCAAATTGCCTACAAACATGTTAACGAGCGAGTTCCCCGGCTGAGTTCTCTGCTTTCTGATGTTCCATCAGAGCTCGATGATCTTATCTACCGAGCTACTTCGAGTGATCCTGATGAGAGACCTCGTGATGCCTCAGAATTTCATCGCATCCTTTCGCAGGTTAATCACCAGCTCAATCCGAAAGAGAATCAACTCAGTCTCGAACTTGATATTCCAATCCAACCGATGCGCCCGGTAAAGGAGAAGCGTTCTTTCCGAAAGAAGATGCGCGAACTCACCACTCCTATAGATAAAGAAGCAACCAAAGCAATTTCCCGCAAGCCAGCTGAAGAGAGCGTGCAAATTGAGGAGTCGAAGGCTCCCGAATCTACTGCTCAAATAGCTAAGCGCAAGAAGGTAAGTAAGCGCGTCCGTCGTAATCGATATATAGCTCTGGTCATGGCGGTCATAGTTGGAATTTCTGGTTGGTATGTACTTGTAGGGCCAGGTAGTCGCGTTGTAGTTCCGTCGACAGTTGGTGCAGATTCAAACGAAGTGGCTGCCGCTCTCTCTCCGCTCGGACTTCAATATGTAATAGTCGAAGAGCGCTATAGCGAGATGATCGAAAGTGGCAGAGTCATTGAATCCTCCCCTACTGGTGGCGAGAAGATCGATCAGGGTGGAACAGTAAAAATAGTTCTCTCCAAGGGTCCAGAGCGCTATGCAATACCAATGCTCGTTGGTTTAACTCCGACAGCAGCCAAGAATTTGATTGCAAAGTCTCCCCTCAAGTTAGCCCCAATCGTTGAAGTATTTAGTGAAACCGTGCCAAAGGGTTTTGTCATTTCATCAAAACCTGAAACTGGAAGCAAAGTTAAACGTGGTTCACTTGTAACAATTACTGTGAGCAAGGGCAAAGAACAAGTTTCATATGCTTCATACATTGGAAAGAATGGCGAACAGGCACTTACTGAACTGACTGAAGCAGGATTTAATGTGACATCAACTTACGCATTCAGCGAAGTAAGACTTGCCGGAGAGGTAATTTCACAGAATCCCGCAGGTGGCGCCGCAATCGATAAAGGCAGCGCGGTTGCAATTGTGATTTCTAAAGGCAGTGAGTTTTCTTATATTCCGAATCTCTTCTCAATCGAGCAATCGAAGGCGGTTAAGGCGCTGCAAGATCTCGGCCTACGAGTCACGGTGAAAATCATTGGACGTAAGGCTGTGAAAAAAGTTACAAATATGAACCCGAAGGTAGGCAGCAAGGTTAAACGTGGCAGTACGGTAACCATCACAGTAGGGTAACCCCGTGCCAACACCCACTCGCCCTCGTATCGGAGCCCACACCCCAACTTCTGGTGGAATGGCTAAACGTTCTATTGCATATGCCGAACTAACAGGTGCGGAAGCGATACAAGTATTTACATCTAACCCGCGTGGCTGGGCAATGCCAGAGACAAACCACGATGCAGATGCACTCTTTCGCGAAAAGGCGGAAGCCCTTGATATCGAAACCTATGTGCATGCACCTTTTTTGATTAATTTGGGCTCACCTACTGAAGATACTTATAAGAATTCACTCGCATCGACTGCTTATTCGCTCAAGCGTGGCCAAGAAATCGGAGCACTTGGAGTTGTAGTGCATACCGGATCGGCAGTGAAAGAAGATTTTGTTGAGAAAGCATGGAAACAAATCAATAAAGGAATGATGCCAATCCTTGAAAAACTCACTGATGAATCTCCGATGTTGCTGCTCGAACCAACAGCGGGACAAGGACAATCACTAGTCAAGCGTTTAGAGGATCTTGAGAAATATTTAAAGGCGCTTGAATACCATCCAAAAGTTGGAATTTGTTTAGACACCTGCCATGTCTTTGCGGCTGGGCACGATATTGCAAAGAAGGGCGGGATGAAAGAGACGCTCGACCTTCTAGTTGAAGTCGCTGGAATCGAGCGAATTCAGTTAATTCACGCCAATGATTCGATGGATGTTTGTGGTGCCCTCAAGGATCGCCATCAGAATATCGGTGATGGTTTTATCGGTGTGGATCCTTTTAAAGAACTCCTTAAGCACCCAGCTGTAGCTAACGCTCCGCTCATTCTTGAGACTCCTGGAATGGAACCCGAACACGGAAAAGAGATAGCCCTTTTGAAGAAGTTGCGTGGCTAATGGCTAATCACGAGACCAAAATGAAGGTAGCGCCTTGGGCGCTCTTAACAGTATCAGCCTCTTGGGGCTTAGCTTTTGTAATTATGAAAGATCCAATTGAGAAGCAGAATGTAAATAGCTTTCTTGCCACTCGTTTTGTATTAGCTGTCCTTGTGATGATTGCGATTCGGCCGAGAGTTCTCTCACAGATAACTCGTGAAATGCTTATCAAAGGCTTCTTTGCTGGGCTCTTCTTAGGAAGCGGTTACATCTTTCAAACCTTCGGTCTCAAACTAGTTGGTGCTGCAATCACTGGTTTTGTTACCGGTCTTTATGTGGTTGCTACTCCCTTGATCGCATGGCTAGTTCTGCGCCATCGCATAACTGTCTACACATGGCTATGTGTTGCTTTGGCAACTGTTGGTCTTGCCTTCCTTTCTCTCAAAGGCTGGGCAGTTGGTGCAGGTGAGCTTTTAGTATTAATCAGCGCAATCGCTTTTGCTGCACATATTGTTGCGCTCGGCCAATGGAGCAAAGGCCTTGATGCTTATGCGATGACCGTTGTACAACTCGCAACTTGCGCCCTTTTAACTGGAGCTATCTCTATTGGTCAAGGGTATAAAGCTCCCGTCAATCTCTCTGGTTGGGCCGTTGTTGTCTATACCGCGATATTCAGTACGGCGGTCGCATTTGTGATTCAAACCTGGTCTCAAGCACATATCTCCCCTACAAAAGTTGCTGTCATTCTTACAATGGAAGTTGTCTTCGCAGCGCTCTTTGCAATGGTTTTCAC
>WLDZ01000003.1 GCA_009704515.1 Actinomycetota bacterium | reverse complement strand
TTATCTCTGCCTCATACGAGATTCAAAAGATAACTCCAGATGGTGGAGTCAAACGCGCAGTACAAGAGCTAATGGAGCGCGTGGGACTTAATCCAGAGCATTACAACCGTTATCCACATGAATTTTCTGGCGGACAACGCCAACGTATTGGTATTGCGCGAGCTCTTGCGCTGAAGCCAAAATTTATTGTCTGTGATGAACCAGTATCAGCACTCGATGTTTCAATTCAGGCCCAGGTCATTAATTTACTTGATGATTTGCGCGATGACTTTGGTTTGTCATATCTCTTTATCGCACATGACCTCTCTGTCGTACAACACATCTCAGATCGTGTTGCCGTGATGTATCTCGGTAAGATTATGGAACTTGCTGCAACTGCTGATCTATATAAGAGCCCGCATCATCCATATACAAAGGCGCTGCTATCTGCGATTCCAATTCCTGATCCGATTATGGAACGCCAACGCGAACAAATTATTTTGTCGGGAGATCTTCCTAATCCAGTTAATCCTCCAACTGGTTGTGTATTCAATACCCGTTGCTGGAAGGCGCAAGATAAGTGCCGCACTACTGAGCCAGAGCTGATTCAGATTGGCGCCTCTCAAGTCGCCTGCCACTTCCCTGATTAGCCTGACTTGAATTACGCAACACTCATGTTGCGTAATTCGCTCCTCTCGACTACCCTTTCGGATATCGCCGCGGGAAATATCTTCGGCTTATCTACCGAGAGGCTCCTTTAATGCGCACGGGAATAAAGAAATTTACAAAGGTAGGCGTCATCGCCTTGGCCTCAGCCATTGCATCGACTGCGCTCGTTGGTTGTTCGTCATCTAATGATCAGGCTAGTGAAGTCACAGAACTCACTATCTACTCTGGTCGCTCTGAAGAATTTATCGCACCTTTCTTTGCTCAGTGGGAAGCCGAATCAGGTATCAAGCTCAATATTCGTTACGGCGATTCAGCAGAGCTAGCAGCACAAATTCTTGAAGAAGGCAGCAACTCACCAGCTGATCTCTTCTTATCTCAAGATGCCGGTTCACTCGGAGCAGTTGCTATGGCAGAACTTTTCACCACACTTCCTGAAGGTGTCGCCTCAGATATTCCTGCCGAATACATTGATGGCAATCGCAAGTGGGTCGGCGTCACAGGTCGAGCACGTGTATTTGCATATAACCCAAACTCATTAAAGGTGCTTCCAACATCAATTACCGATCTGACTCAGAGCGCCTATAAAGGCAAGCTCGGAATAGCTCCAACCAACGCATCCTTCCAAGCTTTTGTAACAGCCCTGATTGAGAATAAAGGCGAAGCATTTGCGCAGAAGTGGTTAGAGGACCTTAAAGCTAATGATGTCAAGATTTATCCAAAGAACGGCGCAATTGTCGAAGCAATTGATAAGAATGAAATCTCAATTGGATTAGTCAACCATTACTACACATGGGAAATCTCTGAAGCACTTGGCCGCCCAATCAATGCCAAAAATGGCTTCTTTACTCCCGGAGACCTTGGTAATTTGATTAACGTTTCAGGAGCTGGAGTTCTTGTATCAAGTAAGAAGTATGCAGCTTCACAAGATCTGATTAATTTCTTAACTTCTTCTTCGACTCAAGCAGAGTTTGTTACCAAGACACACGAATACTCACTTATTCCTAATGCAACTGCGCCAGAAGACCTGCCACAGTTAATAGAAATTGGTGCACCATCAGTTGATCTTGATGTACTCAAGAATATTAAGGCGACACAGGATTTACTGGTCAAGGTTGGACTTCTTTAGTAAATGCAGGCAACCACGGCAGAGCGCGCTTCAGACCCACTCCTTTCTGCAACAAAGGGGTCTGGGTCGAGTAATTCTGCGCTAAACCTAGCTGTCGCTGTAGTTCTGGCAATTACCCTCATCCCCTTTATCTATATTGCTTTTAGGGCCTTTGAAAAGCCTCTGCCAGAGATTTTGGATCTGCTTTTACGAGCGAAGACTCTGCAGGTTCTCGCAACAACTACTGCTCTTCTTCTTATCGTGGTTGCGGTAAACATCTTTATTGGAACTTTGATGGCAGCCGGTCTGCACTTTATTCGGCTTCCTAAAGCACATCTCTTTATTCTTCCCACTATTTTGCCGCTGGCAATTCCGTCCTATGTATTTACCTATACCTGGCTCGCTCTCATCCCTTCTCTCTCGGGGCTTTTTGCTGCTGCCTTTATTTTAATTCTCACGACGATGCCATATATGTTGCTTGCCATCTTGGTATCTCTCCGTCGTATTGATAGCTCACTTATTGAAGTGGCTCGTACCCTTGGGCTTTCACGCTTTAAGATATTTGTAAGAGTGATTCTCCCCCAGATCCGAAGCAGTATCAGTGCCGGAGCTTTGCTCTCTGGACTCTATGTGTTGAGCGATTTCGGTGCGGTATCGCTACTTAATGTTGAGACGCTTACTGTATCTATTCAAAATATGTTCAAAGCCTCTTACGATCGCAGCGCAGCATCTGTGATTTCTATTCTTCTTATTCTCGCCTCAGTTATCTTCATTGCTTTCAACGAGCGCATAAAAGATGCTGGAAACAAGGAGAATATCTCAAAGCGCTTAATGGCAAAGAACATTCGAATCAATAATCCGGGTCTCAAGGCATCGTTACTCTTCTCTGTCGCTCTTTACACAACTCTTGCAGTCGTCCTGCCAATATATGTTTTAATCTCCCGCTTTGTTGGAAATCCCAATCCCATTGATTTCGCTAAGCTCTTTGAGACCGCCCTCTCAACTATTTCAGTTGCAGCGCTCGGCGCATTTATTGCCTTGTTGATGTCGGCACCACTCGGTCTATTGCTATCAACTCATGCAGGCAAATATTCACGCTTTGCTGAACGCATTATCTTGGTGGGTCACGCGCTACCCGGCGTAATCATCGGGCTGGCACTGGTTTCACTTGGTTCCAAACTTGGCCCTCTCTATCAATCAACTCTTTTATTAGCTTTTGCATACGCACTTCTCTTCCTTGCTAAAGCAGTTGCCTCAATGACTTCAGCCCTGCAACTTGTGCCCAGCACTCTTAAAGAGGTCGCTGCCACCCTGGGTAAGAGCAAGAGCAAAGTCACTACATCTGTTGTCTTTCCTATTGCGCTGCCAAGCATTGGCTTAGGAACACTTCTCGTCTTCCTGACTGCAATGAAAGAGTTGCCTGCAACGCTGATGCTTCGCCCAACTGGCATGGATACCTTGGCTACACAGATCTGGAGCTATGCCTCCATTAATCGTTTTAATGATGCCGCACCCTATGCATTACTCTTAGTGCTTATTGCAGCAATACCAACATTCTTACTGAGCGCTCCACGCAATCCGAGCGAGAAGGTGGAGATATCTCAATGAGAGCACTTGAAGTCTCACACCTCAACGTAAATTTTGGTTCTCGCCACGTTCTGAGCGATCTCTCATTCTCACTTGCACCAGGTGAAATTGCATCACTTCTTGGGCCATCAGGTTGTGGCAAGACAACTCTTTTGCGAGCTATTGCAGGACTCTTGCAACCATCCGCCGGCACAATCCGCCTGGGCACCCAGTTGGTTGGTCTCTCATCAGTTGTTCTGCCGGCACATAAGCGCCAAACGGGTTATGTTCCTCAACAAGGCGCACTCTTTCCTCACCTGAATGTGGCTCGTAATATTGCATTTGGCCTCGATAAGAAAACTTTTTCAAAGCAAGAAATCTCTGCGATAACCCAAGAAATGCTCGCGCTGATTGGAATGTCTGGATACGAGAACCAGATGCCGACAGAACTCTCTGGCGGTCAACAAACTCGTGTTGCACTTGCTCGCGCTCTAGCGGTAAAGCCAAAGATGATTCTCCTTGATGAGCCGTTCTCCGCGCTCGATGCAGAACTTCGTAATGAACTACGCACTGATGTAGTAGCCCTTTTGCGTGCTCAAGGAACAACAGCCATTCTTGTTACCCATGATCGCGAAGAAGCTCTTGTCTCTTCAGATAAAGTCGTTCTAATGCGAGATGGCAAGATTGCACAGATGGGCACACCTGAAGAAGTTTATGAGTCTCCAATTTCTCCATCTATAGCTGTAAGTACTGGCGATGCCCTTGTCCTTGATGCCCAGAAGTTCAGTAATGGCTCTATCTCTTATGCGATTTCTCCAAGTAACGCTGGGCAAGCTCCATCCGAAAGTGGCTTTGTTGTAATCCGCCCTGAGGAGATCTCAATCAAGAAAGCTGGCGCAGCAGGAGTCTCCGCAACATTGATTCAACTTGATTACTACGGACATGACGCAATGCTCGTTCTAAAAATTGCTAATGACGAGAAGCTCATTCGAGCCCGTATTTCAGGTGCAATTGATTTTAAGGTTGGCGATGTTGTTTCCATTGAGCACCAAGGTCCAGTGCGTTTCTTCGCAAAGATGTAATTTTTAGAGAGGGATTAATGAGTACGAAACTAGTCACTGCTCACCTTAAAAAATTTGATAAGGAACAGCGGCTCATCCTGCAAGAGATTCGAGAAGTCACACTTAAGGTGCTTCCTGGCGCTAAAGAAGTCATTAAATATGGCATACCTACCTTTGTAATCGAAGATATTGCCGTCCTTGGCTTTGATGGATATAAAGGGCATAACAGCATATTTCCGTACAGCGGATCCTTTAATTCCCGTCTTTCATCTGACCTTAAAAAGTACGAACAAACGAAGGGATCTATCCATTTTGGGCTAAGCCAGAATTTTCCCAAGGCTCTGCTCATCAAGATAATCAAAGAACGAATCTCGCAAATCAACGAGTCCTACCCCAAGCGCAACGGTGAGTTTTTAGAGTTCTATGGAAACGGCGTCTTAAAGGCCCGCGGAAAATATAAAGGTGAAGCCCTCCATGGAGATTGGCAATGGTTTCGAAAGAACGGCATCATCATGAGAAGTGGGTCATTTAAGAGCGGTGTTCAAGTTGGAACCTGGACAACTTATGACCAGGCAGGCAAAGTTTACAAAGTAACTCAATTCTGAATGTTTTAATCTGGTCTAACTACTTAATTGCTGCCAAGCTATCTTTAATCATTGCCTGAATAACTCTTGTATCAACCGCCCAATCATTTGGCAACGCGATTGTCTTCTTGGTAACTCTGTATTCAGAGAACTTTGGGGTGTATTTCTTCAGCACATCTTGGTTCCAGGGCGCAATTGAGATGTGATTCTTTGATACCGAAACACCAAAGATGTACTCCTTACCCACCCTGACCATCGGCTGGTTCCAGGCAATCACTAATTCAAGATCTGGATACTTACTCTGAATCGCCTTGAAAATTGCTTTCACCGTCTTGGCCTGTACGGGATCTATGCTCTTAAAGTAATGTGCAGGAGTTTGGTGCCTTTTAGAAGATTCAGAGCCGCGTGAATACATCACTAAGGCGTTGGCGTGAGCTTGTGAGAAGCCATAATTCTCGCGCAGGTGGGCAATCTGTACTGGATATTTTTCACCTTCAAGGGATTTCATCACCTTAAACCAATAGGCCATCTTCTCGCCATATTTTTTCTCTATGGCTGGAAAGTGATCTTCACGTGCTCCACTTGGTGACATAGCTCAATTATACGAGAATGCGAGAGAGCCCCGCAAGATTCTGCGGGGCTCTCTCCTTAAACTATTTTGTGTAATTACTTAGCTTGAATTGTTGAAATTTCGAACTCTAGCTTGATGTTCTCAGATACGAGAATTCCGCCTGTTTCAAGAGCGGCGTTCCATGTAAGACCGAAATCTTTACGGTTGATCTCTGACTCGCCCTCGAAACCAAAACGAGCATTTCCGAATGGATCTGTTGCTGTTCCAGTGTATTCGAATTCGATTGTGATTGGCTTTGTAACATCCTTTATTGTTAGGTTGCCTTCAACTACGAGCTTATCTGAACCTGAATCTTTAACAGATGTTGATGCAAAAGTAATCTTTGGGAATGCTGCAACATCGAAGAAATCTGGTGACTGCAAGTGGCCATCGCGGTCTGCGCTGCGAGTATCGATTGAAGCCGCGTTGATTTCGATTGTGATGTTAGCTGCGCCATCGGCAACAACTGCCTGACCTGTGTAATCATTAAATGATCCGCGGACCTTGGTCACCATGGCATGGCGAGCGCTGAATCCCACACGGCTATGTGAAGCATCAATTGCGAAGGTTCCTGCTGGCAAAGTTGAGAGAACTGACATTTTTCTACCTTTTCTTAGGGGCTATTAGGGGTGATAAATCCGAGCAAAGCCAATTGCAACGGCACTCGCACATGATAGGGTAATTTAGTTGAAATTTCAACTAAATCCAAGAGGCTCGGTATGCGGGTCCTTCTCTAGGCCATTAAGCTCTGATGTAGAAGTAAGCCCCTTAGATATAGCTCTGAGGCGATAACCGTGGAGGAAAATCAGATGCAAGATTCAGCCAAATGCCCAGTCGCACATGGTGCGATGACAACTCAGGCAGATTCAAATACCTATTGGTGGCCTAATGCCCTCAACCTCGACATCTTGCATCAACATGACACCAAGACCAATCCACTTGGCCCTGACTTTGATTATCACGAAGAGTTAAAGAAGCTCGATATACCTGCACTCAAGAAAGATCTCCATGCTCTCATGCACGAGTCACAGCCATGGTGGCCAGCAGATTGGGGTCACTACGGCGGGCTGATGATTCGCCTTTCATGGCACGCAGCCGGTACATATCGCATTGCAGATGGACGCGGCGGAGCCGGAACAGGCAATATGCGCTTTGCTCCTCTCAACTCTTGGCCAGATAACGGGAATCTCGATAAGGCTCGTCGTTTGTTATGGCCCATTAAGAAGAAGTACGGCAACAAAGTCAGCTGGGCAGATCTACTTGCTTACGCCGGAACAATTGCTTATGAAGATATGGGCCTTAAGACTTACGGTTTTGCATTTGGTCGCGCCGATATCTGGCACCCAGAACAAGATATTTACTGGGGTTCTGAGAAAGAATTCCTCGCACCATCTGAGTCTCGCTATGCAAATCTTGATGATGCATCAACGCTAGATAATCCACTAGCTGCAACACATATGGGTTTGATTTACGTAAACCCTGAAGGTGTTAACGGAAAATCAGATCCAATGCGTACGGCAGCACATGTTCGCGAAACTTTTGCTCGTATGGCGATGAACGATGAAGAGACCGTTGCACTTACTGCCGGTGGACACACTGTCGGCAAGGCGCACGGAAATGGCAAGGCAACAAACAATGGCCCTGCTCCAGAAGGCGCGCCAATCGAAGAAGCTGGCCTTGGTTGGATGAACCACACCACCCGCAGCATCGGTCGCGATACTGTGACTAGCGGACTTGAGGGAGCTTGGACGACCAATCCAACAGTGTGGGATAACGGTTATTTCGAGCTATTGCTTAACTACGAGTGGGAGCTCACAAAGTCTCCTGCCGGTGCTTCACAGTGGGAACCAATTAACATCAAGGAGGAAGATAAGCCTGTTGATGTTGAAAACCCATCAATTCGCTACAACCCAATGATGACCGATGCGGATATGGCGATGAAGGTTGATCCTGCCTACCGCGCAATTTCAGAGAAGTTCTATGCTAACCCTGATTACTTCAGCGAAACTTTTGCGCGTGCATGGTTCAAGCTCACACACCGTGACCTTGGTCCGAAGGCGCGTTATGTGGGCCCTGATGTTCCTGCGGAAGATTTGATTTGGCAAGATCCAGTTCCAGCAGGCAATAAGAGCTACAACGTTGATGCAGTTAAGGCAGCAATTGCTGCGACAGATTTAACTGTGCAAGAGCTTGTAACAACTGCTTGGGATAGCGCTCGTACATTCCGTGGCTCTGATTATCGCGGTGGTGCAAATGGTGCGCGTATTCGCTTAGAGCCACAGAGAAACTGGGAAGGCAACGAGCCAGCGCGTTTGGCAAAGGTTCTCTCAGTACTAGAGCCAATCGCTAAGTCAAATGGTGCATCAATTGCCGATGTGATTGTGCTTGCCGGAAACATTGGCGTTGAAAAGGCAGCCAAGGCTGCCGGCTTTAACGTCACTGTTCCATTTACTCCTGGTCGTGGTGATGCAACGCAAGAGCAGACAGATGTTGATTCATTTGCAGTGCTCGAGCCAATCCATGATGGCTTCCGCAATTACCTCAAGAAAGATTATGCGGTTAGTCCAGAAGAGCTTCTCCTTGATCGCGCACAGTTGATGGGGCTTACAGCTTCACAGATGCTCGTGCTTCTAGGCGGGTTGCGCGTTATTGGTGCAAACTTCGGTGGTAGCAAGAACGGTGTCTTTACCGACAATGTTGGCGCTCTCTCAACAGATTTTTTCGTCAACCTAACAGATATGACATATATCTGGGAGCCAGCTGGAGATAACCAGTACAACTTACGTAACCGCGTAACCGGCGAAGTTAAGTTCACTGCTACCCGCGCTGACTTAGTCTTTGGCTCAAACTCAATTCTGCGTGCTTATGCAGAGGTTTACGCACAAGATGATAACCGCAAGAAGTTCGTTAAGGACTTCATTGCAACATGGACAAAGGTCATGAACGCAGACCGCTTTGATATCTAGAGAAATCTAGAGATAGCAGCATGTCCTCGACCTTCATCTACCCACCACCGGTAGATGGAAAGCCTTTCCGCCTGAATATGGGGCTTCGATCTCTGGAGCCCCATTTCTGGTTGGAATCGGGTGAAGATCTGAAACAACAAATACCTGAACGAATCGAACTTGCTGCAACAAAAACAGAAACGGTCTATCAAGAACTGCCTGGTTATCAAGGCGCGGTCACCGAACTTATCAATCGCATAGTTGAAAACTTAAAAGAATTTCATGACCGTGATTATTCATTTACATCAAATACAGTGACACATTTTCCAACAAATACAATGGTCTCACTCAACTCGCCTGATGTCCTTCTGCAAATTTCTTCAATAATCGGAGAAGATCTTGTAGTTCTTTCGCGTGAAGATGACGAGTGGAAAATTGTTGCGGGAGCGGTGATTTACCCTTCACGCTGGCGACTCTCTGAGAAAATTGGCAAAGGTATGGATGCAGTACATGCTCCAGTGCCAGGGTATGAAGTAGCTCTTGCTCCGTATATGACAGCTACCTTCGACAAGATTGGTCTTAATCGACCAGTCTGGCGTAAAAACTGGTCATTACACAGCACCGAACATCTGCATCAACCGACTTCAATTCACCAACGAGTAAGTCCTGAAGATTACTGGTGGCGCACCGAGCGTCAGACTCTCACTCGATCCAGCGAAGGCGACTTTCTCTACTTCACAATTCGCAACCGCGCTGAACCACTTGCCTGGATAAAGCAAGATCCAGCTTCGGCTCTTGAATTTTCAAAGACATTAGAGAGTCTTTCCCCTGAAACAATCGCATATAAAAGCTTGCAGAGCGATCATCGCGCGATTATCGAGTACTTAAGAAATTAGGCGCAGGAGACTAGCGCAGGTGTCCGCGTTCGTTAAATGAACGGAGCGCGCGTAAGCCATCTGATGGCCAAATAGAGATAGATGAAATCGAGCATGGCGATGCATCCATATGAAAGACGCCATCACTTGGCCCACCAATTGCTAAATTAGCAGCGCTCTTTATGACTCCATTGTGGCTGACTACAACTACTTTTTTGCCTGGATAGCTAGCAACAATTGCCTCTAGCGCATCATCCACGCGTATTGCAGCTTCATCGTAAGACTCTCCACCAGGAGGGGCATAGGAAGATGAATTAATCCAGGCTTGATATTCATCTGGAGAATCATTGCGAACTTCTTCAATTGACCTGCCATCCCATTCACCATATGAAAGTTCATACCAAGATTCATCGAGAATAACCGCAACGCCTGTAGCACGAGAGATTGCCTCTGCTGTCTGCTTGGTGCGCTTAAGCGGTGAGGCGATAATGACATCAACATCAAGCTTGGTAACTTCTTTTGCTACAAGTTCTGCTTGAGCCAAGCCATCCGCGGTGAGCTCTGGATCGAGTGCTCCTGTGCCCGAAAACTTTCGTGATGGGGTCAAAATGGTTTCGCCATGTCTAACGAAATAAATCATTGTTGGTACTTCATCTGAGCGCAGGCGATCAGATAAGAAATTCTGCTGCATTACTGGGGCAGGTTTATGGAGTGCTCCCCCATCAAGTGCCTTATTTGCCAGGCGATCTGCATGGGAATTCTCATCTCGTGGAATCCACTTGTAAGTAACCAGCGCTGGGTTATGGGCACCGCGGCATTGCTTAGCTAAATCTCTCATATCGGCATGCTTAATCTGCCAACGGCCAGACATTTGTTCTACAACTAACTTTGAATCCATAGCGACTTCGATCGTTGCCTCGGCATCAAGGGTATGGATATGGATAAGGCCAGCAAGTAAGCCGCTGTATTCAGCAACGTTATTGGTTGCTATACCAATCACATCAAATAGCTCAGCAATAATCTTGCCATTTTCGGTTACTACTGCGCCATACCCTGCTGGTCCTGGGTTTCCACGGGATCCACCGTCAGCGGTTAGTTTAAATACTCGTGCCATATGTACTTACTCGCGTACCAATATGCATCGACATTGTTCGCAGCGCACAACCTCATCGGCAGGTAGTGTTGCGATTCTTGAAATTTCAGTTGTATTGATTGTTAAGTGGCAACCCTTGCACTCATTACCAACAAGTGGCGCTGCACCATTACCGTTGTTATCTTCGGCGAGCTTGGTATAGAGCTTTTTAAGGTCATCAGCGATTGGTGCAATACATGCTGCGCGCTTTTCGTTGACCGCACTGCGTTCATTAATAATCAGCGTTAACGCGTTCTCTAGCTTGATTTCACAATCAGCTATCTCTGCATTGAGCGCCTCTTCTTGTGCACTGAGCTCAGAAATACGGTTTGTCAGATCTTCTACCGTCACCATAATTAATAGCTCGGCCTCTTCAAGTTCTGCCCGGCGAGCATTTAATGTACCCAGCTCGTGTTGTGTCTGCTCGAGTTCCTTTGGGGTTCCAGTACCTGATGAAAGTCTGGCTTCGTCTCTATTGATACGTGTAACTATCTGCTCGACGTCACCTTCTGCACGCGAGAGTTCGCGCTTAACATCGGTACGCTCAGTCTCTGCTGCGACACGGAGATCGCGAATATTGTTTCGCTTGATAGTGACAGAACTAAGAGCCTGGGTCTCAGGCAGAGTCGCTTCTCGTTGAGCTAGCGATGCGAGTTGGTTATCAAGTTTTTGAACCTCGAGTATCGCAATCTGATCACTCGGGGATGCCTTCATTAAATTATCTCGTTTCCGTATTTGAGGAAGATTCCTACGATGATAAATGCGTAGGACATTGTGTAGATAACACGACCCCAACCTTTATCCAAGAAAGAGACAATCTTGGCCTGGCGCTCTGGGGAGAAGTTCCAGCTATTTTCCAGTAAAACTACTCGAGTTATTGTTGAGAAGACTGTGATTGTAGAAACTGTAACCAAGAGGCACCAAGGGCAAAGTGCATTAATAACAAAGAATGATTGTGATAACAACCAGAGCGCGAAAACTAATCCGAGACCATAGACAACATGTGCAACGCGCATAAACCAACGCGGGAAGGCAACGAGACCTAATCCGGCAATCGCCACAGTGATAACAACTGGCTCAGTCATCAACCCAATAAATGCATTTGGGAAACCAAGGAGTTCAGATTGCCACGACTTTGCAACCTTGCCGCAAGAAAGTACCGCATTGATATCGCACGATAATTTGCCTGATGGAGCTGCTGCTAACTTAATTGCATCTATTGAAAGAACTAAGGATGCGATAAGGCTGAGGATTGATGAGACCAGCATCGCAATGTAGGTCTTGCGATAATTCCGCAGGCGCTCAATAGTTCCGGTTTCACTCATGACGGGAGTTTACCGTCTTTCGAAGTATGTGAAGTTATGCATCAAAGTAAAGCCCAGGGCTCGATAAAGGCGCTGGGCACTCTCATTGCTATGCATCACTCCAAGTGAGATAAAGCTGGCCCCAAAATGTGATCCCCCACTAAGTGCGCCCTCCATGACCTGACGGCCGATACCATGCCTGCGCCTTTCAATATGTGTGCCGACAGATGAGATCACGACATTTCCAGATTGCCAGCGACAGAGAGCTCCGACTCCTACCAATTCTCCATTTTCAACAACTTCTATCCAATGCAAGATCTCATCATCACCAGGAAAGACCGATGAATTCGGGGCATGAAGTTCAAGAAAATCTTGTATCACTGCATCAGAAAATCTTCGCTCATTAAGTGGAACGCCAGTAACAGTAGGTGCCCAATAGCAATCCCAAGCATCGACAAGTTCAGCATCATCCGATGGGCCATTGACTCCTTTACCTTCTAACGCGATGGTCTCCACTGAGAATCGCTTCCACTCAGGAGATAAATAAGGATCTGTACCGATTGCTATTCCGAAGAGGCCGCCATCTTCACGGGTGAAGGAAAGATTTCCTGCACCATCACTATGACCTGAGATAAATCTTTCTCGAGGCACCCATACACGGAAAAAAGGTGAACCTGGAAATAACCTTTCGTACTCCTGGTCGACCTCTTCGTAAGTACTGAGCTCTCGCATTACTTCGCCCTAAAGTAAATCTGCTTCTTTACGATAGCAACCACAACACCTTCGGCAGTTTTGAGTTCAACTTCAAACCACTTCAGGTATTTTCCATTATCTGCAACGCTTTTTCGGATATCTGCTAAATCTTCATCTGTAATCTGAAACTCTCCATAGACCGTTGCTTTGCCGGGTGAGACAAATTCAATCTCTCCACGCTTATCCCAGACAATGTAGTTATCGCCGAGATTCTTCATAGTCATAATCATGAAGAAAGGGTCGGTCATTGAAAAGAGTGATCCGCCGAAGAGGGTTCCAACGTAGTTAGTAGTGAGGGTCCTCTTGACTAACTTAACCCGAGCCCGACGATAATCTGGAGAAATTTCGAGTATGCGTATTCCTGCAAAGAGAAATGGCGGCCAGGTATTCATCATCAGCCTCATACCCCGAGAGGATGAGAGTAATGATTTAAGTGGGTGGATTGCCTGGCTCATGAATTGATTTTAGCTTGAGAAATAACTTAAAGAATCTTCTGTGGGCGGTGAGGGTTTCGAACCCCCGACATCCTCGGTGTAAACGAGGCGCTCTACCACTGAGCTAACCACCCGTATTGCTCTCGCAATGCGTGAGAGCAAATACTACTTTATCCCCACCGAAGATTACTAATCGGCCAAAAGCATGCGAGTAATTGAAGCTATGTTATTGATTTAGCAGGTTTACTAAAGGGCCGCGAGAGCGATCTTGTAATCCTCAAGATTGCGAGCATCACCGAGACCGTTAACAATCTGCCAGCGCACGATGCCTTCTTTATCAATTACATATGTTCCGCGAAGTGAGCATCCACGTAGATCATCAAAGATTCCATAGCTTTGTGCGACTGCGCCATGTGGCCAGAAATCAGCAAGTACTGGAAATTCATATCCTTCTTTTTCAGCGAAGATTCGTTGTGTGAACATCGAATCACAAGAGACCGCCAAAACCTGGACGCTATCATTTTGGAATGCTGCTAAATCATCGCGCATTGCACAGAGCTCGCCGGTACATGTGCCAGTAAATGAAAATGGGTAGAAGAGAAGGACAACATTCTTCTTACCTTTAAATGAGGCAAGTGAAACTTTGTTGCCGTGCTGATCTGATAATTCGAAATCTGGTGCTGCGCTTCCAAGTGTGATTGTCATAAGCGCAATCTATCTTTTTACGCTCTTTCGCGCCACACAGCGCGTTGCGCTCCAATCAGCTGCGATTGAGATTGTTGATGTTTGAGAGAGGCCAACATTAGGAATTGCGTCTTTAATATCGCTGGGATCAACATGACCATCGCGACCAATCTTGGGGGTGAGTAACCAGAGTGGACCGGTTTCTGAAAGATATGTAAGGGCGTCGACGAGATCATCTACGAGATCACCATCGCCATCGCGCCACCAGAGCAGAACGGCATCAACGACTTCAGTGGTCTCTTCGTCAATAAGGGCGGTCTTTGTGATTTCTGTAATTGCATCCCTTATCGATTGGTCGCAATCATCGTCACGGCCAATTTCTAGGACCAGGTCGCCTTCCTGAAAGCCCATGCGTAACTCCACGGGATAAGTGCATTGGATAAATCAGAGATTTACAAGAGTTTTTATCCAAATACTGAGAGGTAATGGGGCTCACGCGTAGCTTTTTTGCACCTAGCCCCGCTAGGCGGGAGAATACGGCTATGAGCGATTTTGAGGGCAAGGCCGATTATCTTCTCAACCAGCTAGTCGACACCGATCCAGGCGAGACCCTCGAATGGCAACAATCACTCGATGCCGCTTTGGCAGCTGCTGGCCCTGTGCGTGCCCGCTTCCTAATGCTCGCACTTTTAAAGCGCGCACATGAACGCAATGTTCCAATTTCAAATCTTCGTACAACTGATTACATCAACACAATTACTCCAGAGCAAGAGCCTGAGTTTCCAGGCGATGAGGATGTAGAGCGCAGTATTCGTCGCTATATTCGTTGGAACGCAGCGATGATGGTTCATCGTGCGCAACGTCCTGGTGTTGGAGTTGGTGGACATATTTCAACTTATGCATCTTCTGCGGCGCTCTATGAAGTTGGATTTAACCACTTCTTCCGCGGACAAGATCATCCCGGTGGCGGAGATCAAATCTTCTTCCAAGGACATGCAAGTCCCGGAATGTATTCACGTGCTTTCCTAGAGGGTCGCTTTACTGAAAATCAACTTGATGGCTTTAGACAAGAACTTTCACATAAGGGTGGTGGGCTTTCTTCATATCCGCATCCACGATTGATGCCAGATTTCTGGCAGTTCCCAACAGTGTCAATGGGTATCGGGCCACTCAATGCAATTTATCAAGCGCGTTACAACCGTTATCTTCATAACCGCGGAATTAAAGATACTTCCGATCAACATGTCTGGGCGTTTCTCGGAGATGGTGAGATGGATGAGGTTGATACTCTCGGCGCGATTGGCCTGGCATCTCGTGAGAAGTTAGATAACCTCACATTCGTTGTTAACTGTAATTTACAGCGCCTTGATGGACCTGTTCGCGGTAATGGAAAAATCATTCAAGAACTCGAATCTATCTTCGGTGGCGCTGGTTGGAATGTCATCAAGGTTGTTTGGGGCCGCGGTTGGGATCCATTGCTTGCCCAAGATCGCGAAGGTGCGCTCGTTAACATCATGAACACAACTCTCGATGGTGATTACCAGACATTTAAGGCCGAAAGTGGTGCTTATGTTCGTGAGCACTTCTTCAATAAAGACCCACGCACTGCCGCAATGGTGGCCAATTGGTCTGATGATGATATTTGGAACCTCAAGCGCGGTGGACATGATTACCGCAAGCTCTACGCTGCTTATAAGTTAGCGACTGAGCAGAATGGTAAGCCGACTGTAATTCTTGCAAAGACAGTCAAGGGTTGGACACTTGGTTCTCACTTCGAAGCTCGTAACTCAACGCACCAGATGAAGAAGATGACTCTTGAAGACATCATCGAGTTCAGAGATCGCCTAAATATTCCGCTTGCTGATTCTCAGCTCGACAAGTACATGCCGGCTTACTGCAAGCCAGCACCTGATTCTGTTGAGGCTAAGTACCTAGAAGAACGTCGCGCAGCACTCGGTGGTTCTATTCCGCGCCGCCGTACAGTTTCAAAGCCGCTTCCTCAGCCACCTGATAGCACCTATGAATCAGTACAGCGCGGTTCAGGTCAGCAAGAGATTGCTACAACTATGGCCTTTGTGCGAATGCTCAAAGATCTCGTTAAAGATGAAGGCATCGGCAAGCGCATTGTTCCGATTATTCCTGATGAGGCTCGCACCTTCGGTCTTGATTCACTCTTCCCGTCACTGAAGATTTACTCTCCCCACGGGCAGCAGTACACAGCGGTAGACCGCGAACTAATTTTGTCTTACAAGGAATCTACATCAGGACAGATTCTTCACGAAGGCATCAATGAGGCAGGATCTGTTGCATCATTTACCGCAGTGGGTTCTTCTTACTCAACTCACGATGAACCAATGATTCCGATCTACATCTTCTACTCAATGTTTGGATTCCAACGTACCGGGGATGCGTTCTGGGCAGCTGCCGACCAATTGGTTCGTGGCTTTGTTCTCGGTGCTACAGCAGGACGTACAACTCTTAACGGTGAAGGTCTGCAACACGAAGATGGTCATTCGCATTTATTAGCAGCAACAAACCCTGCAGTCGTTGCATACGATCCTGCTTTCGGTTACGAGCTTGGCCATATCTTTAAGGACGGCCTAAAGCGCATGTATGGTCCTAACAGCGAGAATATTTACTACTACCTCACTGTTTATAACGAGCCTTATGTTCAGCCAGCTGAGCCAGAGAATCTCGATGTAGATGGTCTCTTGCGCGGAATCTATCTGCTTGCACCTGGTGAAAAGCAACGTAAGAAGAAGGCGCAGATTCTCGCCTCTGGCGTTGGTGTCAATTGGGCCCTTAAGGCACAGAAACTATTACAGGATGACTGGGGCGTCTCTGCATCAGTCTGGTCAGTCACATCGTGGAATGAACTTCGCCGTGATGGACTTGCCATCGATAGCCATAATTTGCTCCACCCAAATCAGAAGAAGAGCGCGTATGTAACTTCAAAGTTGGCAGGCAGCGAAGGTCCTGTCATAGCTGTCTCTGACTTTATGCGCGCTGTGCAAGATCAAATTGCTCCATGGGTTCCTAATCGATTCAAATCACTCGGAACAGATGGATTTGGACTTTCTGATACTCGCGGTGCACTACGACGCCACTTCAAAGTTGACGCTGAATCTATTGTTGTCGCGACTCTTGCTGAGCTTGCACAATCTGGAGATATCAAAGAATCTCTAGTCAGTGAAGCGATTTCAAAGTATCGTATCGATGATGTCACAGCGGCAGATGCAGGAAATACTGAAGGATCAGGCTGATTAATCGAGTTCCAGTAACAGATATCTCCCCCACAGTTTTCTTTGGGGGAGATTTTGTACCTGTCAAAGCTATAACCGATGAATTAATTCCCGTTTCTGCAACTATCTTTCGTGAAGGCCACGATGCCCTGGGTGCAGATGTAATCCTTTTCGCAGCCGATGGTCGTGAGATTCTGCGTCAACAAATGCACCTTCTCTGGCAAGGCGGAGATAGATACCAGGCAGAGATTAGCTTGCCTCATCAAGGTGATTTTTCCTTCGCAATTGAGAGTTACGACCATCCGTTAGCGACATGGTTACATGATGCAGAAATTAAAATTAAAGCTGGCCTCGAAGCGGATCTGATGTGCGCCAGTGGTGCTGCTTTGCTTAAGGAACTTATTGCAGTAGAGCCATCTGCTAAATCTGCACTTAAGAAGGCGTTGGCAGCCCTAGAAAACAGCAAGCTAAGCGCTCTTGAAAGATTTAACAGTGCTGCAGATGATTCGGTCAAGGAATTTTTAAATAGTCACCCACTTCGTCGCCTAGCAACATTAAGTGAGAAATATCCAATCCGAGCCGATCATTCTCGCGCTCTCGTTGGTTCTTGGTATGAATTCTTCCCACGTAGCGAAGGTGCAATTCTCAATCGAGATGGTTCTAAAATCAGTGGAACTTTTAAAACCGCTGCCAAGCGAATCCCTGCAGTCGCTGCAATGGGGTTTGATGTTCTATACCTTCCGCCGATTCATCCGATTGGTCATTCTCATCGCAAAGGTCGCAACAATTCACTTACGCCAACAGAATCTGATCCAGGCGTTCCATGGGCAATTGGCGGTAAAGCCGGCGGACACATGTCGATTAACCCAGAACTTGGCACCATGCAAGATTTTGAAAGTTTTGTCGCGGCTGCGAAAAAGAATGGCATATCGGTAGCGCTCGACTTCGCACTACAAGCATCACCTGATCATCCATGGGTAAGCGAACATCCTGAATTCTTTAGCCATCGCATCGACGGCACCATCGCATATGCAGAGAATCCCCCAAAGAAATATCAAGATATCTATCCGATTAACTTTGATAATGACTACCAAGGCATACTCGATGAGTCACTGACAATCTTGCGATTCTGGATTTCAAAAGGCGTACTAATCTTTCGCGTCGATAATCCGCATACTAAGCCAGTACATTTTTGGGCGGATCTCACAAATACCATTCGACTTGAATCACCAGATGTCATCTTCTTGGCAGAGGCATTTACTAAGCCAGCGATGATGCATGCGCTAGGTATGGCTGGCTTCCATCAGTCATACACATACTTCACATGGCGTACCTCAAAAGAAGAACTTACAAATTACGGCAGAGAAGTTGCCGAACAAACGAGCGCCTTCTTCCGCCCTAATTTCTGGGTCAACACTCCAGATATCTTGCCTGCTCATCTCCAATCAGGAAATCCGGCAATCTTTGCAATCCGTGCGGCCCTCGCTGCGACGCTAACACCGTCGTGGGGAATGTATGCCGGCTTTGAGCTTTATGAACATCGTGCACTTCGCGAAGGTGGCGAGGAATATCTCGATTCAGAGAAGTATGAGATCAAGGTGCGCGATTGGGAAGAAGCTGCCAAGAAACAAGTAACTCTCGCACCATTTATTACAACACTCAATAAGATTCGTCGCGAAAACATTGCTCTGCAACGCCTGCGCAACCTTCGCTTTCATCATTGTGAGAACACACAAGTGCTTGCGTACTCAAAGCGCGATGGTTCGAACCTTCTTCTAATTGTGGTCAATCTTGACCCTAACTTCGCACAAGAGACGACTGTTTATTGGGATCTCCCAACACTTGGAATAAACGCTGAGAGCTTTGATGTTACTGACCTGATTGATGGAAAGAGTTATAAATGGGGTCGAGAAACATATATTCGTCTAGATCCAACGAGGTTATCTGGCAAAGTCGTTCACATTGCAAGAGTAAAGCTTTAGACTCTCTCCATGTCTTTTCTCTCACGTCTGTTACAGAGAAAGACTTCTCATAGCTCTCAAACCTCCATCGTTGGTAGTTCAACATTTATAAATCCACATTCAACTTTAGGCGAACTAGATTTTCATCTCATCAATGAGGGTCGCCATGAAAAGTTATGGGAAGCCCTCGGGGCACATATTCTCCGAGATAACGAAGGTGCGCTACTTGGGACCGCATTCTCAGTCTGGGCTCCAAATGCGCAAGCAGTGAGTCTCATAAGTGACAATAATTTTTGGGATAAAAATACTCATCCCATGGTGCGTCAGGGCGTTTCAGGAATCTGGGAAATCTTTATCGCAGATTGCGGCACCGGAACTCGCTACAAATTTGCAGTCTGTGGCAAAGATGGCCGATGGGTAGATCACGCAGATCCTCTTGCTCGCCAAACTGAATGTCCACCGCTGACCGCTTCAATCGTTAATGAGAGTAACTATCTCTGGAACGATAAGGATTGGATGAAGGCGCGAGCCAATTTTCAACCTTGGCGCTCACCAATCTCTGTTTATGAAGTACATCTTGGTTCATGGAAACCCGGCCTGACTTATCTTCAACTAGCTACAGAACTTGTGGATTATGTGACTATCAATGGATTTACTCATGTTGAGTTCTTACCGGTCACTGAACATCCATATGGTCCGTCATGGGGATATCAAGTAACTTCTTTCTTTGCTCCAACTGCTCGATTTGGTTCACCTGACGAGCTGAGGTTTCTTGTCGACAGCCTTCATCAAGCAGGTATTGGAGTAATTCTCGATTGGGTCCCTGCGCATTTTCCTAAAGATGAATGGGCGCTAGCGCGCTTTGATGGCTCGGCTTTGTATGAACACGAAGATCCACGATTGGGCGAACATCCTGATTGGGGAACTCTCATCTTTAATTTTGGCCGCAATGAGGTCCGCAACTTTCTTGTAGCTAGCGCTCTCTATTGGCTAGAAGAATTTCACATCGACGGATTACGCGTTGATGCTGTGGCATCGATGCTTTATTTGGATTATTCCCGTGAAGAAGGAGAATGGCTTCCAAATAAATTTGGTGGTCGTGAAAATCTTGAAGCGGTAAAACTCTTACAAGAAGCAACTTCAACTGCCTATAGAGAACATCCCGGCATCATGATGATTGCTGAAGAATCGACGGCATGGCCTGGCGTAACAAGAGATACCTCAAGTGATGGTCTTGGATTCGGCTTCAAATGGAATATGGGCTGGATGCATGACACTCTCGAGTACTTAAGCCATGAACCCGTCCATCGCGTGTATCACCATAATGAAATAACTTTTTCAATTCTCTACGCCTGGTCTGAAAACTTTATGTTGCCGCTCTCTCACGACGAAGTTGTTCACGGAAAAGGCTCGCTTGTAAATAAATTTCCAGGTGATCGCTGGCAGAAACTAGCTACCTTGCGCGCTCTCTACGGTTTCATGTGGGCTCACCCTGGCAAGAAGCTTCTCTTCATGGGGCAAGAGTTTGCGCAGAATGATGAGTGGAGCCAAGAGGCTGGCTTGCAGTGGCATCTCACAGAATTTGCTGAACATACCGGAGTTCAATCAGCGCTGGCAGATATTAATGCTGAATACAAATCTCGCCCTGCGCTCTGGGAGAAAGATGTAAGCCCTGAAGGTTTCTCTTGGATTGTTGGAGATGATGCTGCCAGCAATATTCTTGCCTTTGCACGTTGGTCAGATGATGCGACTCCGCTGGTCTCGATTACAAACTTCTCTCCTGTGCCACAAGAGTTTTACTCAATCCGTATGCCTGTTGCAGGAGTCTGGCGAGAAGTGCTCAACACCGATGATTTGAAATATGGTGGAAGCGGAATCACTAATCACTCATTTGCTGTCGATGTCGATACCGATCTCTATACGACTCTGCGAGTGCCGCCTTTGGCAACTATTTGGTTTGAGAAGGCTTAGTTTCATCCATTACATAGGTGAAATAACCTGAAACAATCATCAGGACCGCCGGAATCATAAATGCGAGAGCGACTGATCCAGTCATTGCAATAACTCCTGCGATTACCCATTTAAAGGCTGTACCAAAGAGATTATTCATCACTCCAAATTGCCCCACAACAACTGAACTTGGATTCGGAGAACGGCGAACCGCAGCCTTGGAAAAGTTAGGAGCAACAAATGATGTACCCAAACCAGCTACGGAGAAGGCAAGAACAAAGAGTGCGAAAGAGACCCATTTTGCACTTACCGGTAAATGGGTTGCGATTGTAATCAAAACCATAAAAATCGCTCCAGATGAAAATACTGAGATTCTAGAGAGGCGAACTACTGAATGCTCGCCTAGTAACGTATGAATCTTCAACCTACCTAGAATGATAAAGAAGGTAAAGGCAATATAAGGGGCTGCGCTAAGTCCAGAATCAATTCCTAGCCGCTCTTTTGTAAAGATTGTTGCCCAGTCACCAACAGCGAACTCCATAGAGAGAACAGCAGCTATTCCTAGACTAGCTGGCCAGTCGATATAGAAGGAGGTAAAGATGTCTTTGATTTTGTAGTCGGTCTCAGGATGTGTATTTGCCTTTACTAAGACTGGATTTAGCTTTAGCAGCAAGTAAATGGTGACCGTTGCAGTGAGAATTGAAATCACATCGATATGTAAAGCAAGTCCAACTTTGCCAACCATAATTCCAGAGACGCCAGCAGTGACCAGTGCTCCTGAGCTCCAATAACCGGCCGAGCTCGTAACTATGTGACCACCTACTTTTTCTTGAACCTCAAATGCTTGAGTATTAAAAGCAACATGTTGGGCGGTCACTGCAAATGCAATAACGACATTGCAAAATGCAAAGATCAGCGGACTCTTTACATGGACTACAGAAATAAATGTTCCATATAAAAGCAAGGTACTTGCGATAGAAACTTTAAAGACACCAACTTTATGCACTATATGGCCCACCGTGAGCAATCCAATAAATGCTCCAATAGAACCCGTTGTGAGTAGTGTGCCGAAGGCACCATTGCTGAGGCCTAAATTGGCCTTTACTTCAGGAAAGCGTGGCACCCATGCCATGATTCCAAAACCAAATAAAAAGAAGAGAATGTGAAGAATTCGCTCTTCTTTCTGAGGAGTCATCTTCGGAGTGATCTTCGGAATATCTGACATCAGAAGAGCGCATTCGCTAGTGCAGCACGCGCTTTTATCACACGTGGATCGGCAGAATCGACAAGAGCAAAAAGTGTAATGAGACGCTCCTTCGCAACCTTTTGGGCGTCGCCAGATGATGAGGCAATGAGTTGCAACAATCTATTAAAACCTTTTTCTAGCTCACCAATAACTATCTCTACATCAGCACACTGCATCTGTAACTCTAAATCATTTGGAGAATCTTGCGCAGCCTTTACAACAGCTTGGCTATCTAAACCTTGCGTGCGAATAAGGAGTTGGACTTGGGCCAAACCAACTTTGGCATAGGCATCCGAAGGTTTGCGCTGTAATAACGCCGTATAAAGTCGCTCCGCTTCTACATAATCCCCACGATCAATTGCGGCTAGCGCCTCATCTTCTTCTGGCTCTGCTATATCTACTGGTGCGCTGCCAATACCTTGCTGCGCAGCGACAGTCATAATCTTTATTAAAACTTCTCGCAACTGGGTTTCGGTAAGTACTTGCTCTAAAAATGGAATCGGCTGTTCTGCAATGAAAACTAAGCCGTACGGGATTGTTCTAGTTTGAAGTGCCTGCGCAACTTGTGGTTGAGCATCAATATCCACATGAGCTAAAACCCATGCACCTTTATCTACTTGCTCTAACTTTCCTAAAGTACGGACCATCGCAACGGATTCAGGAGATCTGGCAGACCAACAAATAACTACGACAGGTTTGGTCGCTGATAATGGTAAAAATTCAGTTGTGAGATTCTGAGCTGTAACTTCTTGGCCCGGTAGCGGTGTAGCAGTATCTGCCGCTGGTTTTCCCAAGGAGCTTAAATCGTATGCTCGCCCAAAGTTAGGTGGCAGAGTCATTAACCCACCTCCACACTCTTTACATCAACACCGGAATCTCGGCGAAAGGGCAAAATATTGCTGACGTAAGAACGTGCAGCGAACTCTAAGCCTACATCGTGACCGGCCTTCTCGCTGAGATACCAACGATGTTCTAAGGCTTCATGGAAAAATTGAGCAAGTTCAATACGGCCTGCTAGCTCTGGTGGAATCAAAGCAACAGTTGGATGAAAAACTTCCTCTAACCATCGGCGAGCAGATTCATGTAGGGGTGACTTGGGTGAACTCTCTCGCCCACGGTACCGATCGAAAGATGCAAGTAGGCGCTTTGCCTGTAACTCTTCGGTTTCAAGACCCATCAACTCGCGCAATCTATTCTTGTGATAGCCAGCAGCAACAAGTTTCGGTTGGAAATAAAGTTTGCCAACCTTCTCATCTGAATCTTCCATCAAGACAGAGACTTCTTCTACCGCAAATCCCAAGTCATGCAATTGACGCATAGCGCGCTCGACCGCATGACGATCTTTAGGGTCAAGTACCTGGCGTTCCTTCAGCGCTGACCACAATCGGTGATATCGCTTAATGAGAGCGGTACTTGCTCTGATTGGATCCATGCCCGGATAGAGAAGGCCAGAGAGCGCTAAGTCTTCGAGCTCTGCTGCAACGTTGAAGTGCGCAATCTCTAAATCATGCTCGCGCTGTCCATCGCTCAAAGTTTTTTGAAATTCTCCGGTTTCCGCATCAACAAGATATGCAGCAAATCCTTCAGCATCACGACGAAAGAGCGTATTGGAGAGTGAGCAATCGCCCCACCAGAAACCAAGTAAATGAAGGCGAACCAATAAGAGAGCGAGCGCATTTGCCATAAGAGTTACATCTTCTGCCGTGACATCTTTTCCGCTCAAGAGAACGCGGTAAGGCAATGAGTAAGGAAGGAAGCGAGTTACCAAGGCACATGGGAGCTCTTCTCCATCATCATCCGTGCGTCCCTCAATTACTGCAACTGATTGCACGGTTGGCGCATCGAGCTGTTTGAGCTCGCGCAAGATTTTGTACTCTCGATTAGCGAATTCAGAGACCGTCTCTTTGACTGCATAGACTTCAGATTCAGGATCATCAGTTGAGCGCACCAGACGGACCACGTGGCGGGAGATTCCGCGCTTTTCAGCCAATGCTGGGTCTTCGGGCCAGAGTTCAAGGCTTTGGTTCCAGGGTAGGCCTGCGACGGCTGCGATCTCCTCGCCAACACCAGTGATTCGTAAAGCCATAAACCTATTCTCTCGCACCTTACAATTAACTATGGCATTTAATGAGCGAATCACTCCCCGGATAAAGCGAAATCGACGAGAGGTTCCTCTCACTCCTGGATATGGAGATGCGGGAGCCCCAATCGATAGAAGTAATCCCTTCTATTTCGGTTTTATCGCCACTCTTGGCGCTCTCTCTGCATTTGTCTTATTGCGAGCACTAGCCAGTGCCAGCCAAGTCTTCGTCATTATCTTGGTCGCTCTCTTCTTAGCTACCGGACTTAATCCAGCGGTCGAAGCAATCCGTCGTCGCGGAATTTCGCGTGGAACTGCAGTCACGATTATCTTCTTTCTTGTACTTACTTTTGTTGGGCTCTTTCTAGCTCTCGCTCTTCCACCGCTTGTAACACAGAGCGCTCACCTTATAAATATTGCACCATCGCTACTGCAGGATCTCAAATCAAATCCAACAGTTGCACAACTCAATGATAATTATGCATTTATCGATGCGATACAGAATAAAGTTGAAAGCCTGACTTCTGATGGAACGCTGTTGATAACGGCATTCGGCGGAGTCATCGGTGTTGGAAAGACTGTTCTCTCAGGAACATTTACTGGGCTAACAATCCTGGTTCTTACTCTCTACTTTATTGTCTCGCTTCCAGAGATGACAAAAATTGGCCTTAAGTTGGTACCAGCATCACGTCGTCCACGAGTGGCGCTATTAACAGATGCAATCATTTCTCGAGTCGGTGCTTTTGTGGGCAGCCAGATACTCATCTCATTCTTAGCTGCCAGCTTTATGACTATTCTTGCCGCCATTCTGGGAATGCCATCTCCAGTTGCAATCGGAATCATTATCTTTGTCTGCGGACTTGTGCCTCTGATTGGTCATTTCATTGGAAGCGCAATATTTACAATTATTGCTGCAACTCAATCTGTCTCAATTGGCATAATTGGATTTATCACCTACGTTCTCTATGTACAGGTAGAGAATTACGTCTTGACCCCACGAATCATGAAACACACACTCTCCTTGCCAGGTGCTGTAACAATTATTGCTGCGCTAATTGGCACATCACTTTTGGGCTTAGTGGGTGGATTGTTAGCAGTCCCAGTAGCTGCTTCGATCATTCTTATTCTTGAAGAAGTAGTCTTCCCTCGCTCTGAACAGAACTAAATTTCTACTGGTTAAATTTCTACTGGTTAAATTTCTACTGGCAATGGCAAGCGATTAGGGGCAACAATCTTTGTAATTTCGGTTAGCACTCGATTCACAGATGGTTCTCCCACCCAAAGATGCTTAGCGCCATCGACTGCAATCAAATCAATCTGTGGAATCACGGCAAATCTCTCGCGAGCTTCTGCCGGCTTTAAGTAATCATCATGTTCTGGGATTAATGCAGTAATAGGTCTTCCATCATTGGCCCAAAAGAGAAGATCGCTCTCACTCACTTTTTGTAAAGGCGGGCTCAGCAAAATCAGCCCTGCGATTCGAGGATCGCGTGCGTGTGCCAGTGCAATCTCAGTTCCGAAAGACCAGCCAAGAATCCATACCTTCGTTAACTTCAAAGTATCAAAGCAGTAATCAATAGATGCTTGTACATCAAACTTCTCCGATACTCCATCACCATAAGTACCTGTGCTTGTTCCAGCATCACTAGTTGTGCCGCGAGTATTGAAGCGAACGACGGTGATCCCCGCCATGGCAGGTAAGCGATAAGCAGCCTTTTTATAGATATGGCTATCCATCATTCCTCCCCCCGTAGGGTTGGGGTGGAAGCAGAGGATTGCCGCTGTTGGATTATCAAGCGGAGCGCTTACTTCACCAATGAGGCTCTGCCCATCTGCCGTCTGCAATACAAACGGAGTGCGAATTGCCGGCAGGATTGTGCTGGGGCGGATTGGTTCCGACATGTTCCCCAGTCTACTCTTTCGCTATGGCAAAAACCTTTCAATCCTTGAATCCTGTGACAGGTGATGTAATTGCAACATATCCAATCACTAGTACTGCGCAGGTGTATGAGGCCACAACAATTGCATATGATGCATTTGAGCGTTGGTCTGCGTTGGGATTTCGTAACCGCCGCAAAATCTTATTGGCCTATAGCGATGCGATTCTGAAAGAGATAGATCATCTTTCGGATCTGGTCACACTAGAGACTGGCAAACCCCATAGCGATGC